>CAIJMB010000205.1 GCA_903821715.1 uncultured Flavobacteriales bacterium | reverse complement strand
TCCAGTTCGCTTTCGCCCTCGGGGTACTTGGCGCTGCATTGATGTAGTTGCTGGGCTTGAGCGGTTCCGCCAGAGAGTACGTGAAAGCCAAAGCAGCCTTGAGCGCGCACGTAGTGAAGCCCCTGATGTTCCGCAGTTAACGGGCGAAAGAGGAAGCCGAGCTGCGGCGGGTTCGCGCTAACGTGAAGCGTTTGGCTGAACACGGCGGCATTGGCGACACCCTGCGGCGAAAAGCTGGTGAGCAACCCTACTTGCCGCGGGCCGCCCAATGAATTGAAGAACTGCGCACGGAAGCGGGGTTCCCACGTGTTCCAAAGATCCTTGGTAAGCATTTAGGGGCGCAAGCTGCTCATGCCGCCGTCGACGCCCAAAACTTGGCCGCTGATCCATGGATTGTCGAGCAAGGCGAGTCCGGCATGCGCGAGTTCACCAGAGTTACCCACTCGCTTCAGGGGGTGGCGCTCTGCGGCAGCCGCGGCACGGGCTTCGTTGCCCAAAAGCTTCGAGGCTAAGGGCGTATCGGTCAGCGAAGGAGCTACTGCGTTGACACGAACAGCGGGCGCCCATTCGGCCGCCAGCGACCGAACAAGGCCCTCTACGGCTCCTTTGGCCATGGCAATGCTCGCGTGGTAGCTCATTCCTTGCCCCACGGCCACGGTGCTGAACAGCAGGGCAGCACCTTGAGCTGCACGCAAGGCCTTTTCGGCTTTTTGTAGTGCTAAAGCGGCGCCTAATGCGTTGATTTCGAAGTCGCTGCGGAATTCTTCGGGCTTGTAGCCCTTGAACGGCTTAAGGTTGATGCTGCCTGGAGCATAAACAAATCCGTCCAGGTGCTCCGGAAGGCCCGAGCCATCCCATTCCAAGATGTCGGCCTGGAATTCGGTTAAATTGGGGTGGGCGAGGCCTGATTCGCTGCGCGACAGTCCGACCACGGCGTCCCCGCGGTTTAAAAGGAGTTCCGTGAGGGCGCGTCCGATTCCGCTCCGGTGCCCAACGACAAAGTAGGTTTTCATACCATGGCTAACACCGCCGGGACTACTTTTGTTGAAACCCTTGACCGCATGGCGCTGCATCCCTTACATCTTACTCAAACGTGGACCCTTTCTGATTGGCAACTTGTGGCTGAGGGCCGTGCGGAATTGATTTTGAGTCCGTCAGATCGCGATCTCGTGGCCGCAAACCGAGCCGCAGTCGAGCGCGGAATCGAGTCCGGTCGCGTCGTCTACGGGGTAAATACTGGATTTGGCGCGTTGTGCACTACCGCGGTGGCGCGCGAAGATTTGCGCGCCCTTCAGCGCAACTTGATCATCAGCCATGCTGCCGGTGCGGGGCCTTTGGCCGAACCTGCGATTGTTCGACTCATGCTGGCGTCCAAAGCGCGGAATTTGGCCTTGGCACATTCTGGTGTTCGCCCCGAACTACTCGACGCTGTGCTCGCGCTGTATCGGGCGGACGCCCTTCCGGAGGTTCCTGTCATGGGATCACTCGGTGCGTCCGGTGACTTGGCGCCACTCGCGCACCTTTCGCTTGCCTTACTCGGCGAAGCGCACGTACTGCACCGTGGGCACCGCAAGCCGGCTGCTCAGTTCTGGGCAGAACTCGGCGTTGAGCCCCAAGTGCTCGAGGCCAAAGAGGGTCTTGCACTGATCAACGGAACCCAGTTCATGCAGGCTGTGGGTTTGGCGTCTGCACTCAAGGCGGCGCAGGTGGCTTCCTGGGCTGATGCCGTCGGAACCGCCTCACTGCTCGCATTTGATGGAATGCCTTCGCCGTTTGAGGACCGCGTACACGCTTTGCGTCCGCACCAAGGTCAAGGAATGGTGGCGCAGAACATTCGCTCCTGGGCTGAGGGATCGCCGCTTTGGCACTACGAAAAGCCCCATGTGCAGGATCCGTACTCCTTTCGCTGCATGCCCCAAGTGCACGGCGCGAGCCGCGACGCGTGGCGCTACGTCGTGGGCGTCCTGCAAACGGAGTCCGCATCGGTGACCGACAACCCGTTGGTGTTTACCGAAAGCGGTGACGGTGTGAGTGCCGGTCATTTTCACGGCCAACCGCTCGCACTAGCTTTTGATTATGCCAAAATTGCGAGTGCCGAGTGGGGCAGCATCAGTGAGCGCCGCATCAACCAACTTACGCTGGGCAAGCGTGGCCTTCCGATGTTTTTGGCTGCAGACAGCGGCGTAGAAAGCGGATTGATGATCGTGCAGTACGCCGCCGCAGCCTTGGTGAGCCGGAACAAGCAGCGCGCCACACCCGCTAGTGCAGACAGCATCGACAGCAGCGCGGGTCAAGAAGACCACGTGAGCATGGGCGCCAACGCAGCAACCGATCTGTACGAGGTATTGGGCAACGTCCAACGTATTTTGGCCATGGAATGGCTCTGTGCCGTACAGGCCTCGGAACGCAGCGGTCGAAACCTCGGTCCGCGACTCGAAGCACTCAAGCAGAGTTTTCGTGCGACGTACCCCGCCACATCCGGAGATTACTACGCCCATGAGGCGATGGAGGCTTCGCTCGAGTTTGTTGCGTCTACTGCGCTCAGCAGCCTCGATTCGAGCGCGTTTTAAACGTTTTCGGAACGCTGGGCAAAGGCAGCCACTGCATACAGCCCAGCTGTTTCGGTGCGCAGCCGGTGTGGTCCGAGGTGTACGAGGTCAAAGCCCGCCCTTTGGGCTTCGTCGACCTCTGCTGGGGTGAAGTCGCCCTCGGGTCCGATGAAGACCGCCCAAGAATGCTCGGGTGACGCACGCAGTTCACCGGGTAGGAACATGGACTTCGATCCTTCTACGAGTGCTGCGATGGTCTTTCGATCTGCAGCGCATTGAGCGACCGCTTCACTGAAGGCTACCGGGCCGTTAAGTTGGGGTAGCGTCCCCTTTTGGCTTTGCTTGCACGCGGCCTGCATGACGCGTACCAGCCGGTCGTGCTTGAGGTGCTTGCGTTCAGATCGGGCGCATTCCAACAGGGTTACCGCATGAATCCCCATTTCCACAGCTTTTTCGAGCAGCCATTCGGTGCGGTCGGCGTTCTTGGTGGGGGCTAGGTAAAGGTGCAAATGACCCGATACCATTCCGTAGTCGGGAAGCTCCAATGCGTCTGCGACGACCGCCTCGCGCTTGCCCACAAAGCGAATAGGACCGTCCCATGCCGACCCGAAACCGTCAAGTACGCGTACCGGGTCTCCGTCGTTGAGCCTTAGGACACTTCGCGCGTGACGGGCCTCTTCTTCGCTGAGAATGAGGTTGCTGCCTTGGCGAAGTCCCCAAAAATGATGCATTTAGGCTCCGATTTTGTCCTTGGCCTTGGCCTTGGATTGACCGAGGTTGGTGGCGATGTAGTCAATGATATGCCCCGCGACATCTATGCCTGTAACGCTTTCGACACCACGAAGTCCGGGTGAGGAGTTGACCTCCATAATCAACGGCCCGCGTGCACTTTGCAGCATATCGACGCCTGCCACCTTGAGTCCCAGCGCCTTTGCGGCCTTGACGGCCATTGCCCGCTCGCTAGCTTTCAATTTGATCGGAATTCCGCTACCGCCGCTGTGCAGGTTGCTGCGGAACTCGCCTTCGCGGCCTTGGCGCTTGTAGGCGGCTACGACCTGACCACCGACAACGATGGCGCGAATGTCGGCTCCTTTGGCTTCTTTGATGAATTCCTGAACCAAAATATTGGCATCCAGCGAGTAAAACGCTTCAATCACGCTTCGGGCAGCTGTTTTGGATTCCGCCAGCACCACGCCTTTGCCTTGGGTGCCCTCTAAAAGCTTGACAACCAGCGGAGCTCCGCCCACCTCTTTAATCAGGGCATCAACATCAGAGGGCTGCTTGGCCACGGCGGTGCGCGGAATCGCTACGCCTTCTTTGGCTAAAATCTGAAGGGCGCGGAGCTTGTCCCGTGAACGCACGAGGGCGAGGCTACTTACGGGCGTAAACACTTGCTTCATCTCGAGCTGGCGCAGCATTGCGGCTCCATAGTCGGTAATTGAGGCTCCGATACGCGGAATCACCGCGTCAACCCCCTCAATGCGGTGGTCTCCGTAGTAAATGTCCAATTCGTTGGCCGAGAGGACGGCATAGCTCCGCCCAATGTTCATCACCTTGGCGATGTGGCCGCGTGATTCAGCTGCTTCAACCAAGCGGCGGGTGGAATAAAGGTTGCGGTTGGCCGATAGGATGAGCAGGTTCATTGCGGTGCAGAATGCGGGGTAGTTGGGCGCGAAAGGTACTTCGCGGATACGTTCTTTCGGCGGACATCCACGACAAAGCCGCGCTTTAAAAATGTTCGACCGAGCAAGATGGGGTGGCGCATGCGCGAACGGTCCGAGAGACTGAATTCCTGAAGGACCAATTCGCCGTACACACTGAGTTCGAGGTGCACTAGATAGCGCTCTTGAAGATCCCCAAAACTGGATTTGACGGTGGCCTTGCGAAACGCACTGTGCCTCGTTTGGTGGTCGTTGGGCCAACTCACGACGAGTTCAGACCCGTCCACGTGGTAGTTAATGCAGTGGATTGCGCAGTGGTATGCCCCGGTGTCCACGCGGGCCTCAACCGAATGCCAATTCAGTTGCGGAAGGGCAACCTCTTCGCTGCGTCCAAGGCTGCGCTTAATCATGCTGCGAAGGTACTTCGAGCCGTGCACTCGCTGCGCGCCCTAAGTCACTGAACCGTTGTTCACTAAAGCCGTAGTACGCCACGGCTCCGATCATCGCCGCATTGTCGGTGGCGTAGCTCAGGGGCGGAATTCCCATGGTAATTCCCTTGCGGGATGCCCATTCTTGGGCTTCGCGGCGCAGCAGTCGGTTGGCGGCCACACCACCGGCGAGCACGGCGTAGCGGTGTTCAGGGCGAAGTGCGCGGTCCAGTCGCTCAAGCAGGGGGTGTACCAGAGCCTGGCGGGCCGAGGCGCACCAGTCGTTGAGGTCGTCGGTCAACGGATGGGGGTTGATGTGTATTTCCTTTTGAATCCGGTACAAAATGCTGGTTTTAAGACCACTGTAGCTAAAGTCGAGCCCTGGGGTCTGCATTTTGGCAAAACTGAAGCGGTCCGGGTTACCCAACTCGGCGCGGCGGTCGACTTCGGGTCCGCCGGGGTAGGGCAGGCCAAACATCTTTGCGGCCTTGTCGAAGGCTTCGCCGACGGCATCGTCCATGGTTCCGCCCAAAAGCCGAAAGTCAAATGGGCCATGCACGTCAAAAAGCTGGGTGTGGCCGCCCGAAACCACCAAGGCCAAGAAGGGAAACCCCTGCATTGGCGCGTCCTGAATTCCAGCTTCGGTCAATGCATGGGCGAGTACGTGCGCCTGGATGTGGTGTACGCCAATGAACGGTATTTCAAGAGATTGGGCGATGGACTTGGCAGTTCCGTGGCCCACGAGCAGTGAACCGAGCAGCCCGGGGCCCTCTGTTGCAGCGACCGCGTCGAGGTCTTCAAATGCAACACCTGCCTGGGCGAGCGCGGCTTCAATAGTCGGAACTACCGTCTGGCTGTGGGCCCGCGATGCGAGTTCGGGGACCACGCCCCCGTACTGTTCGTGCACCGTTTGGCTGTACACCACATTTGAAAGTACGGTTAGCCCACGGAGCACCGCAGCCCCACTGTCGTCGCAGCTGCTTTCGATCGAAAGAATTAAAGGGGCGTCTGCGGCGTTCATGGCACAAAATTAGGTTGCTACCTTCGCAGCATGGCTGCGCGCGGACTACGAATTACGGCATTAGTGGGCGGGGGCTTGCTCCTTATGCTCATTCTCCTGCTCGCGGCGGTTCGCATCCGGCCCGATTGGGTGGCTCGTCCAGTCGAAAACTACCTACGTAACTACCTATCTATTAATCCTTTATCGGATTCAGCAGCCATTGATTTTGAGCGCATTGAATGGGTTCCGTGGCGCGGAATCCGGATTCACGGTCTGCATGTGCACCGCAAGACAGAGGGTGTATTTGTGCGCAGCGTGCAGCTCGAGGGCCTTGGTTGGTCTGAGGGCGGTCCCTCGGTGGGCAGGTTGGTGCTGGACTCGCTCGTGGTTACCGGGACGCCTAACGGAGATTGGATGCACTGGTTTGATGCCTGGGTAGATCCCAACGACACCACGTCGACTCCAATCTATGCCTCTGTGGATCAGGTTGAAGTGGACTTTTGGATGCGCTCCCTTGAGGGCGACACGCTTCTTGCCCGTTCTCAGCTTTCGCTTTCTGGAATTCGCATAGCGTCCTCAGACCTCAGTGTTTCAGGCGACCTCAATGTGGCGGTTCCCGGCACGGGTGAGATCTCGGCGAAGTTTGAGGTACGTCCCGAGGAATCGAACGTCGTGCTTTCGTACCAGCGTTGGCAACTCGCGACGCGCTACACCCCATCTGATATTGAACTTAAACTTAAAGATGATTCAATTAATTCATTGAATTTAAAAGTGTTAAATAAAAAAGATTCTTGGGTTTTGGAGCCTACGCGCGTCGCCTGGGATGGGGTAGAAGGTAGCGTAGCTGCACTCTGGGGATCGGCCAAGCATTGGCTCGAACTGGAATGGTCGGGTATCAACGCTCGAATCCAAGAGCGTCAGGGGGCTTGGACGCTTGCAGTTCAGGCCGATTCCACGCGGGCAGATTCAGATGCAACATGGGCAGCACACGGAAGCCTCCAGGGCGGGTACTCCGACGGCAACTGGACACTCAACGGTCGCACGCTGCGCATTCGCTCTGGCGATTCTCGATGGATTGTGGGGCCTATCGCTGCTTTGGGTAGTTCGACCTCGTGGCAACTGCGCCTCTCGGAGCAGACCTACGGGAGTATTACGGCACAGGGTGACTACAGCGCGGAATCGGTCACAGCGACTTGGGCACCAGTGCGCTCCCTTCGGCCTATGGCATCGCTGCCTTCCATTGCCGCAATCGACTTAATGTGGTCTTCGCTTGCGCCCTGGGACCTGCAGCTTTCGGCTCGTGACAGTGCGGGCGTCGTGGGTGGAGCGACCGCATCCTATCGGTCCGAATTATGGACGATTGCCGGCAGCCTCGGGGGCTATCGTATGAATGCGGAATTTAACCGTACTCCAGATCGTTGGTCGATTCCGACTCGCGAGGTGCACCAATGGGCAGAGAATGCTGTTTCAAGCCAGTTGGACGTGCTCGACTCTGTGGGGCTCAAGTCCCTATCGATCAAAGGTCCTGAACTCAATGCTTCGGTCAACCATACATTGGCTCAAACCACGGCCTCGCTGCTCTACGCTCATGGTGAAACATCCGCCAGTTGGCGCTACACGGCGTCCGAAACCAAGGCAGAGCAATTTATTGATTGGACCGGAAGTGAAGAAGCGCACCTTCATCTCGTCGGGCGCCCACAGGACAGCCTTCGCGTGACCGCTCAAGCCGTGGCGCCCCATTCTAGGGGTGGAACCGCCGAGTTAGCCCTCGCAGTATGGCCTCATCAGACCGTATGGACGGGTAGATTGAATTCAGGCACTGCTTCTGCATGGTTTCGACCCGTTGAAGGGGATAGCTTAGAGCTCAGCGGCAAGCTCTCAGGCGCCAAATTATGGTCCTACGACTTTGCAAACCAGCGATTTGCACTTGATGACCCGCTGTCGTGGAAGAGTCCAGAGGGAAGCCTTGCACTCGGAGGAGTACTCAGTCCCAACGAAGGTGAAGTGCTGCGTGTTCAAGCTCGCGAGGTAAACCTACCTTTTTGGTCGCGCATCGCGGGACTGTCTGGGGTAGACCTAGGTGGCACCCTTCGTCTCGACGCCGTTGTAGTTGGAAAACTTTCGGGTTGGGCGGTTTCGGGCGGAATTCGCACGGAGAACCTTAGTTTGCACAACCAGTCGGTGGGTGAGGTAGCATTAGAGCTTGACTACCTGCCGGACGCCGCCCAAACGGACCTAAGCGTAGCTTGGAACTACCGGGATACGCTGCTACTCGATCTTCGCGGCGTACTTGATGCCCATCATTTTGCGGCCCAAACAAAAGTGCTCAACATTCCGGTGCGCTGGGCTCGACCCTTCGCTGAGGGGGCAGTCAATCAACTAAGCGGTCGAATCAAGGGCAAAGTGAATCTAGAATCCAAGCCTGACTTTAGCGACTTCAATTGGTACGGAAGCGGATTTTGGGCCAATGCCTCCCTGGAACTGCCTTCCATTGGACTCGGACTCAAAAGCTCGACGCCGTGGGCGCTTACCAAGAGCGGAGTGGTTCTCGGTCCTGCGCGTTGGGCCGACCACCGGGGCGTGGGTTCGGCCGAAATCCGCGCTAAAGTCGCGTTTGAGGGCCCTGAATTGGTGGACCTCACGTTCAAGACTGAGCGGATGCTCGTGCTCGACTTGCCTCCCAATCCAGACTTCTATGGTTATGTGGTGGGTTCAGGCCAAGGTCGCCTAAGCGGAACGGCCAAGGCCCTGCGCCTCGATATTCAAGCCAAATCGGCCGACTCCTCGGTGTTTGTACTTCCATTGGACGCGCCGGTTTCTTTAGATGAAGTTGAATTTCTGCACTTTAAATCCCGTTCTGCTCCGGACGCTCCGCGGGTTAGGCGCCAGAGAACCGACGATTTTCGCTTTGACCTGCACCTCGACCTAGAGGTCACCCCAGACGTTTTGGCGCGGCTCATATTGGACGAAACTGTCGGTGACGTGATCGAAGCGTGTGGCGCGGGGCCTTTGCAGCTCGATGTTCCGTGGGTTGGCGACATGGCGCTTCGCGGCAACCTTGTACTCAATCGCGGAACCTATCTCTTTACCCTGCAGAATCTTATCAACAAGCCGTTTAGCCTTATTCCGGGCGGAACCATCAACTGGACTGGCGACCCCTACGGGGCTCAAATGGACCTCACGGCGGTGTACAAAACACGGGCAGATGTGCGGGACTACCTGGCACTTCCCGAGGCGGGACGTCAAAATATAGACGTAGAAATGCACGCAACAGGTCCGCTTTTTCAGCCGCAGTTGGCGTTCGGAATCCGATTGCCCAACGCGGGCGAACTGGCGCAAGCAGCGCTCTCAAGTCGCTTAAGCTACCCCGATGAGCGCACGACACAGGTGCTAAGTTTGCTCACCATCAGTTCATTTTGGGTGGGTTCTTCGCCTCTGGCCGCTCAGGGAATGCAAGCGGTGGAGAGCAATACCTCTCAAGTGCTGGCCTCTCAGTTTACCAACTTTGTGACCCAAGGCTTAGGAGCTGATTGGGACGTCAACCTGGCCTATTCGACCAACACCGCGGCGGCCCAACGCGAAATGGAAGCCAGCATCGGCCGAAGCTTCTTAGATGACCGCTTGAGTATTCAAACCGAATGGGGAATTCCAATCGGGCAAAGCCAGCCGAGTATTGGCTTGGGCGATGTGGAGGTGCGATACCAGCTCTCTGACGACGGCCGGTGGTCGGCCAAGGCCTACCAGCGACGAAACGACCAAAATATGCAGTCGGGTGTGGTGGGGTCTCAGCGTCAGGGGGTAGGTCTGCGCTGGGAACAGAGCGGGGAGTCCTGGAGCGACCTTCTTCGCCGCGGGAACTAGTAGAGCGATTCGTTGCGCACAATGTGCAGCCCATAGCCCTCAATTCCCACGCGGCGCATGGGGTTTTGGGTCAGGAGTGCCACGTTGTGAAGCCCTAATCCGTGCAGAATTTGGGCTCCCACACCGTAGTCGAGTGGGTCGTTGCCCATTGCTCGTGCGGGGGCGGGTGGGGTTTGGGGATCCCATTCGGTCCAGTCCGGAGCAGATCCGCGCTGGTTGAGGCATACGATGCAACCCTGTCCCGCAGCGGCGATGCGCTTCATCGCGGCCGCGAAGTGGTCACCATCCGCACTAAATGGCATGCCGAATGAGGCCCAAGGAGTGGTTCCAAATGGACCACTTTGCATGCGCACCAAGACTTCGTCGCCCTCGTGCCACGAACCGAAGCTGAAGCTCGCATGGCGCTGGTCTGAGGTGGTTTGCGCGTAGATGCGCACCTGCCATGGTCCGTAGGGGCTATCTAGGCGGTAACTTTTGACCTCGTGCACCAGGCGATCCCGCTCCATTCGGTAGCGAATGAGTTGCTCAATGCTGATAATCTTCAAGCCGTGCTTTTCAGCCATTACCGCGAGTTCAGGGAGGCGTGCCATGCTTCCGTCCTCGTTCATGATTTCGACGATTACGCCTGCGGGGCGGCTGCCGGCTAGTCGGGCCAGGTCAATGGCGGCCTCGGTGTGGCCTGCACGGCGGAGTACGCCACCTGGACGGGCCCGAAGCGGAAAGATGTGGCCAGGCCGGCGAAAGTCGCCTGCTTGAACACCTGGGCGTGTCAGCGCATTAATCGTTTTGGCGCGGTCGTGGGCAGAGATACCGGTCGTTACGCCTTCACCTTCGAGGTCGACGCTGACAGTGAAGGCGGTTCCGTGGGGATCCGTGTTGCAGTCGACCATGGCGTGCAGGTCGAGCTCGTCGCAGCGCTGGTCCACCAGCGGGACACAGATGAGGCCTCGGGCATGCGTGGCCATGAAGTTCACGGTTTCAGGGGTGATTCCCTCAGCGAGGGCGACCAGGTCGCCTTCGTTCTCGCGGTCTTCGTCGTCGACCACAATGACCATTTTGCCGGCGCGCAGGTCGTCCAGTGCGTCTTCGATGCTTGAAAGCGAAAAATTATCCATGTGTTCGTGGGGTGGGTTCCCAAATGCCCGAGGTTCCGCCGCGAAGGTAGCGCACGAAGCCCAGCGCCAGCGCCAGGTTCATCAGTAAAAGGTGGTGCAGTGTGCGCAGTCCCGGGACGTGGTTGAGCGCTGCCGCCAGACCTGCGCGCAGCAAAAGCGTGTAGACAGCCAAGGCGGTGAACAGCAGCCAAATGCGTTGGCCCAGCTCGGACCATTCGGGGCCGGGGCCCAGACCGAGAACAATTCCGCCGAGTACTAGCAGGGGAGTGAGCCAGCGCAAAAGCTTGTGGCCAATGAACACCGCGAGGACGGCAGGGCGCAGCATCCACATCGACCCAGCGAATCGGCCGATGTTTTGCCAGTTTCCGTGGGCGATCCGAACCTTGCGGCGAAATTCCTGCTCGCTGTCGTGGCTGACGTCTTCGCTTCCGCGGGCCGTCAAGGACCAGGCGACGTGCTCGCCACGCAGCATGGCCGAGAAGCTCAAAAAGAAGTCTTCCATGAAGGTTCCGGGCGGAATCGGCCGAAACGCGTCACGTCGAATCGCGTACAAGCCACCCTCGACACCCATGGCGCAGCCCGTGCGCTCGTACTCCACGCGCTTGGCGAAGTTCTCCCAGTTCATGTACCAGCGTTCTTCTTCGGCAATGCTGGCCGAGGGGTTGCGGTCCATTCCGCGGTAGTACAGCGAACCGCCGACTACGCTCGCCTTGGGGTTGCGCTGGGCTTCGCGAATTAATTCACGGGTGCAGTCGGGGGCAAAGAGAATGTTGGCGTCGGTCCCCACGATCCAGTCGCTCTGGGTTTCGGCCACAAGCCGGTTGATGATTTTGGCCTTGCCAGACCGCGATTCCATCCGGATCCAGTGCACGCGGGCGTCCCGGGCGGCGTATTCGGCGAGGATTGCGTCCGTTTGATCCGAGCTGAGGTCTGAACCTACCCACACTTCGAGCTGGCCGGGGTAGTCTTGGCTGAGCAAACTATCCAGCTTAGCTGCGAGCACGGCCTCTTCGTTGTAGGCGGCAAACACCACGGCTACTGATGGCCAGTTCTCGTTTGATGGCGGAACCGCGAGGGCCCGTCGACCCCTTCCCACCGCACGAACGACGAGCGGAAAGAGGGTGTAGGGCACCAAGGCAAGGCTCCAAAGCCACCACGCAATCGCTTCCATCACCTGGCAAAGGTCGCAAGTTCGTGGGCAATGCCCTCAGCCGCACTGAGGTCTGAAAAGTGCGTGCGGGCATGGTCCGCGGCCGCGGTCCCAAGCTTTGTGCGCAGTTCGGCGTTGTGGTGCAGCTCGTCCATCGCCGCAGCAAATTCCGCTGGAGAATCGGCCAAGAGCAGATGCGTGCCGTGAATTGCATTCAATCCTTCGGCCCCAAGTGAAGTGGTGACGATCGCTTTGCCCCGCGCCATTGCCTCGAGGAGCTTGATGCGCATGCCGCTTCCGCTGCGAATGGGGGCGATAAAAATTCCGTAGTGGGTAAAATCGGGCTGATCTGCGCGATAACGCACACCTTTGGGCGCAGAACCAAATGGCCATTGCCGGCTGTAGACATCGACTTCGGCGTGCTGAAGGTGGGGAGCCACATGGTCGAGGAACCACTTCATTCCGCGCACGTTGGGCGTCCAGTCCAGCGCCCCCAAATGGTAGGCCTTGGGCTCTGAGGCCCCCGACTCGGGCCACGAGCCGTGCACGGGATCGTAGGTGCACGCCACAGTGTGTACAGGGCCAAAATTCTGAAACCACCTCGCATCCTCGGGGCTGATCGCCCAGATTCGGTCGACGCGTCGGGCCACTTGGGTTTCCCAAATTTTTAGGCGCTTCGCCTGAAGGGTTACGTACCCTCGTCGGTACCAGGGTTCATCGCTTAGGCCGCGTATCCAGATTGCATGCTCGATGTTGTGGGCACGCAGAATGGTCGGAACCGAACCCACTTCGTCGAGGTAGACCGCCATAAAAATGCTGTCCAACACGACGACGTCAGCGCGCCGTGCGCGCTCAGCGATGACCGTCGAAACTTCGGGGGTCCAAAACCTGCTGGCGTAGTAGCTGTCGCTCGAAAATAGGTTGGTGAGTGCCGTGCGCACGCTAGGCTTGGTGGATGCCGCAACGGCCTCAAGCGTCACGCCCTGAATCGAACTCACAGGGTGGTCCATCCAGTGCTTTTCAGTATTCAGCGCCACCACGTGTACCGTGTGGCCCAATAAGGCTTCGAGGCGAATGAGCGATTCCATCGCTAAACTGCTGCCGTCGCGACCCGGGAATGGAACCTTGTTGCACAGGTGGAGAATCCTCATCTCTTGGCTTTTCGCAATCGAAGCGTGAATTGACCGTCGCGGGCCGCCCACACGGTGAGTGCGAGCGCGAGGGGACCGAGCACTAGGTTGGGTCCCCACATGGCCCAAAAGGGGCTCAGCACCCAGGTTTGGCCGAGCTTTTCGGCTACCATCGTGAGCACGTAGTGCAGCAAAAAGAGGAGTACGCTAGCCACAAATGCCCAACCGAATCCGCCGCGCTGAATGATGCTTCCAAGCGGAGCCCCAATGAAAAATAGCAGCACGCAGGCCATGGCCACGCTGAATTTCTTGTGCCACTCGAGGTAGTGACGGGCCAGGTGCTGGTTGCGCCATTCGAGTTCCGACCCGATTTGCCGCATGTAGTCCCGGTTGGTTTGGGCTAAATTCAATGCGCTCTGAGTGGCACGGTAGCGGTGAATAGGCTGGATGCGGTTCCATGCCGAATACTCACCCTTCCAGTCTTCGCCCCGTGCAGAAGCGGCGTCAATGCTGTCCGTGTCCCATCCTCCGAGTTTGCGCCGCATGCTTCGGCTGACTTCATTCATGCGCTGCGTGATCTGTCCGTTGAGCACGGTGATTGACGTGTCCAACTGATTAATGGTAAGCATGTTGTACTCATTGGTCCGCTGAATGATTCCGAGGTCCCCTAGGATGAACGAAGACATGTCCAAGCGCACTTTCATGCTGTCAAATGTCGTTGAAACGGCACCGTGCCGAAGGCGTTCTTGGCGGACCGACTCTTTGACGTCCGCATAGCTCCGTCCGTTGCGCAGCACGAGGGTCATCGTGGGGCTTCCCTCGGGGTAGCGGATTTCGCCCTCAGGTGCGGTGAGAACTCCCGTATTGCCACGTCCGCGTTCGCGGTGGTCGTAGAGAATGACGTCGTAGATTTTGTTCTCGTCCTTGCTGCCGACTTTGACACTGTATCCGTCGAGTCCGCTCACAAATACCCCGGGCTTGAGCTTAAATGTGGGTTTTTGACGGGCAATGTTCAGAAGCAGGTTTTCACCCTTGTAGTTCGCGACCGGAATGAAGTTGTTGCTCACAAAGAACATGAGCACGCCAATCACTACCAAAACCAATGTGACCGGTTGTAGCATCCGCAAAAACGAGAAACCAGCAGCCTTTGCGGCAGCATATTCCTTCGATTCCGCCCACTGCCCGTAGACCATGATTCCGGCAAAAAGTACCGCAATGGGCGCTGCCATGGGAAGGATGGAAACGGACCAGTACCCCATGAGTTCGAGAATGCGCCAAATCGAAATTCCGCGCCCTGCAAGGTCGTCCATATACTTCCAAACCATCTGCATGAGCAGAATAAACACGCTCAGCGCCAATGTCTTGGCGAAAATCTGAACGAAGTTGGCGATGAAGTATCGGTCGAGCTTGCCCAAGGCCAATTACTTGGTTTTCGGCGCGATGTACTCGTAGGACGCGGGGTAGTTGCTGCGTACGAACTCGACGTCTTTGGCCTTGAGTCCCTGGTTTGTTTCGTAGGCGAGTAACGTGATGGTAGACGTTGTCCCGGTTTTGCCTTCTTCAGCGAAGCTGTACAGTTTGAGCGTCTTCGAATCAATTCCCAAGGTGACTTTGGCTACGTCAGGGTCATTCTTCGGAATCATGCTCACGTACTTAATCGTGCGGCCGTTGATGGTTTTGGTTCCGGCCCATGCAAATGAGGAGCTTTTTTCGTACTGGCTCAAGAGGACGGCCGGAGTGTACTGCTGGGCGTCGCCGTCGAGCTTGCGCACAATGATTTCTTCGTCTTCTGGGCTCACGGTAGTCACGAGTCCCGATTTGAAAAAGAAGGTCTGCCCTTGAAGCACGAGCTTAGCGGATTCGCCGACCACCCATATTTCGCCGCTGGTTTTGCGCTCTACGCGCTGGCCGTTGCGGCCTGGGGCGTTGAGTACCGAGGTAAAGCTGAGCTTTTGGTCGGAGTATGCGAGCGTCTGTTTTTTAACGCGCTGCAAAAAGGCGAGGGGGGTCTCAGTTTGGGCTACAGCAGTCAAACTAAGAATGCAAAGGCTTAGGGCGGTAAATAGTCGAATCATCACAAGTTATTGAGTCGTTCGTTGAGGTGCATTTCGTCTTGGATCAGAACTTGGCGGGCTTTGGATCCTTCGAAGGGCCCGATGATTCCGGCATCTTCGAGTTGGTCAATCAAACGCCCTGCGCGGTTGTACCCAAGTTTGAGCTTGCGTTGCAAAAGCGATGCCGAGCCTTGCTGGTGAATTACCACGATGCGGGCTGCTTCTTCAAACATACTGTCGCGCTCGTCGGCGCTGTAGTTGCCGCCACCGCCAAGTCCATTGTCTTCGGACTCATATTCAGGAAGTTGGTAGGCGTCGGGGTAGCCCTGTTGGCCTCCGATGAATTCGCAGACTTGTTCGACCTCGGGCGTATCTAAGAAAGCGCACTGCAAGCGAATGAGGTCGTTTCCGCTCGAAATCAGCATGTCGCCTTTACCAATGAGTTGCTCGGCTCCGCCCGCATCGAGAATGGTACGTGAATCAATCTTAGCACTGACTTTAAAGGCAATGCGCGCCGGGAAGTTGGCCTTAATGATACCGGTAATGACGTTGACTGATGGGCGCTGGGTCGCGACAATAAGGTGAATGCCGATGGCCCGTGCAAGCTGCGCGAGGCGTGCGATGGGGGTTTCGACCTCTTTGCCCGCCGTCATGATAAGGTCAGCGAACTCGTCAATGACCAGCACGATGTAGGGTAGGTAACGGTGACCTTCCTCGGGGTTGAGTTTGCGCGCCGTGAATTTGGTATTGTACTCTTTGAGGTTGCGCACAAAGGCTGACTTAAGCAACTCGTAGCGCTGGTCCATCTCGATGCAGAGCGAATTCAGTGTGTGGATCACCTTCGTGGTATCGGTGATGATGGCCTCGTCGGTTCCAGGTAGCTTGGCCAAGAAGTGGCGCTCAATCGTGTTGAACAGGGTCAGTTCGACCTTCTTTGGGTCGACCAGCACAAACTTGACTTCGGCCGGATGCTTTTTGTACAGAATGGACGCGAGAATAGCGTTCAGGCCCACGGATTTACCCTGTCCGGTTGCACCCGCCATCAAGAGGTGCGGCATCTTTGCGAGGTCGACCACGAATACCTCGTTCGAAATCGTCTTACCCAGAGCAAGAGGAAGGTCCATGTCGGACTTCTGGAACTTTTCTGACGCCAGCACCGAACGCATACTCACCATTTGGGGGTGGCGGTTCGGAACTTCGATTCCGATGGTGCCCTTGCCCGGAATCGGTGCGATGATCCTGATTCCGAGGGCGCTCAAGCTCAGCGCGATGTCGTCTTCGAGCGACTTGATTTTACTGATTCGGATTCCCGCCTCGGGAACGATTTCGTACAGCGTCACCGTAGGCCCGACGGTCGCCTTGATCTTAGCGATTTCGATTTTGTAGTTGCGAAGCGTGTCGACGATGCGCTCTTTGTTGGCCTCGAGTTCCTCTTGGTCAACTTTGGTCGTCGTTTGCCCGTAGTCGTTCAGTAGCTGTAGGGTAGGGAACTGGTAGCGCGAAAGGTCGCGGCGCGGATCATAGGGATCGAGATCTGAGGCCTTGGGCGTGGCAGCCAGCGCAGCGGCGGGCAGTACGATCTCGGGTTCCGGAATCTCGTCAACCTCGAGATCAAGGTCGTGTGCGGAACTGACGAGGGTGGGCTCGGGAAGGTCTTCGGGTTCGTCCCACGGCGGAAGGTCCATGTCCGATGCGGGAGCAACCGGTGTAGGAGGGTTGAGGTCCATCAAATCCACCACATTAGGCGCTTCATCGCGAAGGAGTTCATCGTCGGATACTACTGTGGGTTCCGCCCCTGAATCCATAAAAACGGGATCCGAGGCACCAAATGCTGCAGAACGCGCGGCGAACCGCTCGCCCAACTGCTGCGGGCGCAACTGAAAAACCCACACTATGTGTACCGTGGTGGCTAAAACCCAGGCGAGCGCAGAACCAAGTGTTCCGACCAAGTGGGTGCTCCATTGGGCGAGAAAGCGGCCGTAGTCGCCGACCATCGCATCTCCGAAATCCCAAGGAATCAGCGCGAAACCGCTCGTGATGAGCACAGCGCGAAGTAAGCTCCGACGAAACCAACGACCTGCCTTAATCGGCAGTCCGAGGCCCCATTTGAGGCCGTACACCATCACTACGGACCATAAAAGGAGCGAAGCGACTCCAAAGCCGCGGACCGTGACGACCATTCCTATTGCGGCCCCGAGTGACCCTAAGATGTTGTGTATTTCGATTCCGCGCTGGG
>CAIJMB010000204.1 GCA_903821715.1 uncultured Flavobacteriales bacterium | reverse complement strand
GCCATCAGCTCCAAAATGGGGACCAGGTCCAAATCATTAGTTCAGATACACAGATTCCGCAGGAATCATGGCTTGATTGGGTGTCTTCACCCAAGGCAAAGTCCAAATTGCGATCATTCTTTAGAGATCGTGCGCGGATCCAAGAGTCCGAAGGCAAGGAGCGCCTTGAGCGCATGCTCAAACGTGCCAATCTGGAGTTGAACCAGTCTACGACGCAGCGAATGCTGAATTTTTATGCGGTTCGCAACCCAAAGGAGCTCTTTTTGAAGTTTGGTAAGGGTGAGCTCGACAGCGAACGTTTGAGGGACTTTTTGCGCGAGGATAGCGGCGGCTTTTACCAGTACATCCTGCGTAGGTTTCGACCAAAGTCTAAAGAAGGTGCAGTTAAGGACGTGCCGAGTTCTTCAAACATCGTTCTTTTTGGCCCCGATGAAGTGGTGCTTGAGCACCGACTCGCGCACTGCTGCCGTCCGATTCAAGGCGACGGAATTTTTGGATTCATTGAAGAAAATGGTATCGAAGTACACCGCACCGACTGTAAGCACGCAGTAAAGCTTCAGGGTCAATTTGCGGAGCGAGTCATCAAAGCGGTTTGGAACCGAGGTTCCAGGCAAGGTTTTAACGCTGTGCTGCGATTTTCAGGCATTGACTCCAAGGGTCTGATCTTAAAACTAACCAAGATCATTTCTAGTGATATGCAGATCGACATTCGGGCCTTTCACATCGATGGAAGCGACGGGGTCTTTCAGGGTACCGTGAGTGTACATGTTGCGGACCGAAGCCACCTAAGTGACCTCGTACAGCGCCTCAAGTCGGTCAAAGGTGTTGAACGCGTAGATCGCGAGATTTCAGCCCGTTAAAACTTAGGGCATTCCGATGTACTTGTGCGTCTGCAATCCAAGGCGCCACTTGGGATTCTGTTCGAGAAAATCGATGATTTTTGGAATATTCTGATCCCTTCGGGACCATTCGGGCTGCACAAAGAGTTCAGTACGGGCGCGGCAACGTGCGGCATGTGCCGAAGCCCACTTGAAGTCGTCTTCGTTGAAAATGATGACTTTGAGTTCGTCAGCAAGTTCGTACCATTCCGCGAGTGGAGCTTTGGTCTTCTTAGGCGAAAGGCAAACCCAGTCCCACGTACCAGTCACGGGATACGCACCGCTGGTTTCGAGGTGAACTCGAAACCCGCGCGCCCTCAACCCTTCGGTCAGAGGCCCCATATCCCACATGAGTGGCTCACCTCCAGTAACAACCACTATTGAGTCATTCGAAGAAGGAAGTGCCAACAGTTCATCTAACGGCGTGACCGGGTGACGATGTGCATCCCAGGATTCCTTGACATCGCACCAGTGGCATCCTACATCGCATCCGCCAATGCGCATAAAAAAGGATGGACGCCCCGTGTGCGCCCCTTCACCCTGGACGGTGCGAAATGCTTCCATGAGCGGAAGTGCAGTACTAGGGACGTCGGGCCGCATGTAGGGTGTTCATCAGCAATCCGACCCGCGTCATAAGACCAACACCTCCCGGGACTGGCGAGATGGCGCTAACTATAGGCTCCACGGCATCAAAATCAACGTCTCCTACTAATTTTCCGTCTACGCGGTTGATTCCAACGTCAAGTACGACACTGCCGGGTTGTACCATGTCAGCAGTGATGAACTTGGCTTTGCCTATGGCGGCAACCAATATATCTGCCCTGCGGCACACTTCGGCGAGGTTGGGAGTGCGGCTGTGCGCCAAGGTGACAGTGGCATTGCCCATCTTGGTATTTCGACTCAAAAGAATGCTCATTGGAGACCCCACAATATTGCTTCGCCCCACGACCACCG
>CAIJMB010000203.1 GCA_903821715.1 uncultured Flavobacteriales bacterium | reverse complement strand
GTGGCCGTTTCAGGATTTCAGACTGACGGAAGCGAATTGGATGGGCGTGCGATGTGGAACCTTGATTCTGAAGCAGATTCAAGTAACTGGGATTTCTCTCGAATTGAGCGTGAACTCGGTATGGTTCCCGACGTCCTTGTCGTGGACATTGAAGGCGGAGAAGCCGTGCTTCGCTCACAGTTGGCACAGATTCCACAGCACACACAACACCTCATACTGGAGTTTCACCCCCACCTGTACGGAAGCGATGGTGTTCACGAAATCATCGAAACCCTCAGTCGCGAAGGCTTTAAGGAGGCCGCAGTCTCAGGGCTTTGTACCCGTTTCAGCAGGATCTCTTAAGATTTTTTGCTGAAATTCAGCGCATTGTCGTATCGATCGCGGAAGCTCGCGACCGTTCCCCATTCCTCATCATCCACGCGGACTGAGCCTTTGGTCACGTGGCCCAAAAGATCGAATTCCACGCCGTTGCGCATCATGATGTCCAAGAAGCGCTCTTCGTCTTCGGGGCGCACGCTCACGACGATGCGGCCCTGAGCCTCGCCAAACAAGAAGGCGTCGGGGCGAATTTCGGCGTCGGTGGTAAGGTCAAAACCAAGGCCTCCGGCCATGGCAGATTCAAGAAGGGTAACGAAGAGTCCGCCCTCAGACACGTCATGGGCCGAAGCCACCACGCGTTCGCGAATCAGCTCGGCCACTTGGCGCTGCACCACGTATTCCTCATCGAGGTCAAAGTACGGAGCGGGTGATGCCGTGATTCCGTGCTCGTGCACGAGGTACTGGCTCGAGGCAAGGTCGTTGCGGCTGCTGCCGATCAAAAAGATCAGGTCACCCTTAGACTTGAACCCGAGGGTGGTCACGTGGTTGATGTCGTCGACCAAGCCGATCATGGCGATGGTTGGGGTCGGGAATACGGGCTCAACCTTGTTGCCGATGGCCGTCTGGTTGTAAAAACTCACGTTGCCGCCGGTCACGGGCGTTTCAAACTTTAAGCAGGCCTTGCCCATGCCCTTGATGGATCCGACAAACTGCCAGTACACCTCGGGGTTGTAGGGATTGCCAAAGTTGAGGCAGTTGGTGATGGCGCTAGGGGTTCCGCCCGAGCAGGTGATGTTGCGGGCGTTCTCGGCCACGGCAATCATGGCGCCAACCTCGGGGTCGGCGTGCACGTAGCGGCTGTTGCAGTCCACGGTCATGGCGAGGGCGCGGTTGGTTCCGCGCAAGTTGACGATGGACGCGTCGCTGGCGTCGTTGGTTGAGCGGTTGATGGTTCCGACCATTGAATCGTACTGCTCGTAGATCCAGCGCTTTGAGGCAATGTTCGGGAGCGCCACCACGCGCTCGGCCACCGCCTTGAGGTCGGCAGGCACGGGCACGCTGTCCACGTTGAATTTTTGGTACTCGGCGTAGTAGGCTGGCTCGGACCACTCGCGGTGGTAAACGGGGGCCCCGCCGCCCAGCACGAGGTGCTCGGCCGGGAGGTCTCCGATCAGCTCGCCGTGCCAGTAGTACTGCACGTTGGGGCCCGCGGTCACCTCTCCGATGAGGGCGCAGTGAATGTCCCACTTGTCAAAAATGGCCTCTACCTCGGCCTCGCGGCCCTTATCGACGACGACAAGCATGCGCTCTTGAGACTCCGAAAGCAGGATTTCCCAAGGGTGCATTCCGGCCTGACGGGTCGGCACGCGGTCGAGGTGAATCGTCATACCGACGTTTCCGCCCGCACTCATTTCAGTGGTCGAGCAGGTGATGCCCGCGGCACCCATGTCCTGCATGCCCATGACGGCTCCGGTATCGGCGAGCTCCATGGTCGCCTCGAGGAGTAACTTTTCTTGAAACGGGTCGCCCACCTGTACTGACGGAATGTCGTTGGCCGAGTCTTCGCTCAAATCTTTGGATGCGAATGCGGCTCCGTGGATGCCGTCGCGACCTGTTGACGAACCGACGATGTACACGGGGTTGCCCACGCCGCGCGCCTTGGCGCTGATTTGGCCGCCCACCTTGACGATTCCGGCCGAAAACGCATTCACGAGCGGATTCTGCTCGTAGCAGTCGTCAAAGTAGACTTCGCCGCCGACGGTCGGAATTCCGAAGCTGTTGCCGTAGTCGCCAATTCCCTTGACCACCCCGTTGACCAGCCACTTGGTGCGGTCGGTGTTCGGATTCCCGAAGCGCAGCGAATTCAGCTGCGCAATCGGACGGGCGCCCATGGTAAAGATGTCGCGGTTGATTCCGCCCACGCCGGTTGCGGCGCCTTGGTACGGCTCCACGGCCGAAGGGTGGTTGTGCGACTCGATTTTGAACGCGCAGGCAAGTCCGTTGCCAATGTCGACGAGTCCGGCATTCTCTTCGCCGGCCTTGGCGAGCATGTGCGGACCCTCTTTGGGCAACGTCTTCAGCCACACAATCGAGTTCTTGTACGAGCAGTGCTCGC
>CAIJMB010000202.1 GCA_903821715.1 uncultured Flavobacteriales bacterium | reverse complement strand
GTAATGTCCTGAACCGCGGCGAACAGCGTCAAACCTTTGGCCTCGCGGTCAAAGAGCTCGCTCAGCAGCTGAATCTTAGTAATGTCAGCCACCAAACGCGCCTGATTGTCGTCACGGGCCCACGCGGGGCGCTGCACACGTCCGCGCACGAGCACCATGAGGTCGTTGACAAAAAAGCTGCGCTGGTCCAAGAACTGCTGGCCAAAGAGCACGAATTCGTTGGCGCCGTCTTCGTCTTCAAGCACAAAGCTGCCCATTTCGCGTCCGGTACGGGTCATGCGCACTTGTGCGTTAGTGATGATTCCCGCGACGATGAAGTCGCGCGAGCCGCGGCCCTGTACGAACTCGTCGAGGTTGCCCAATTCGGCCACCGACTGCTTGCGAAAGGTGCGCAGTTCGTAGCGGTAGGCGTCGAGCGGATGCGAGCTCACATAGATGCCGATCACCTCTTTTTCGCGCTTCAAAAGCTCGAGGTTGTTCCAGGTCGGAACCTGCGGTAGCGCCGGCTCTGGCGTATCCACCCCACTGTCTTCGCCAAACAGACTGACTTGGGCGGAATTCAGCTGGTCCTGGTAGGCCTGGCCGTAGCGCCGAAGGCGCTCGACAAACGGCCGCCCGTCGGATTCTTCGGCAAAGAACATCGCGCGGTGTACGCCCTCGAAGCGGTCGAAGGCTCCGCCAAGGGCAAGAGATTCCCAGGTTCCTTTGTTGACGACCCGAAGGTCGAGGCGGCGGGCGGCGTCAAAGACACTGGTGTACGGCCCGTTTGCGGCGCGGTCTTGGAGCAAAAAGTCCACGGCCGCGGCCCCTACCCCTTTCATTCCGAGCAATCCGAATCGAAGCGCGCCCTCGCGATTGACCGTGAATGGACCCTCGGATTCATTGATGTCCGGTCCAAGGACTGGAAGCTTCATGCGTCGGCATTCCTCCATAAAGAACGTCACCTGCTTGATGTCGTTCATGTTGTTGGACAGGACGGCCGCCATGTACTCTGCCGGGTAGTGCGCCTTCAAATAGGCTGTTTGGTAGGCAATCCAGGCGTAGCAGGTCGAGTGCGACTTGTTGAATGCGTACGAAGCAAAGGCCTCCCAGTCCTTCCAAATCTTCTCGAGAATGGGTTCGGCGTGGCCGCGCTCGATTCCGCCCTGCACAAACTGGGGCTTCATCTGGTCGAGTACCGCCTTGATCTTTTTACCCATCGCCTTGCGGAGCATGTCGGCCTGGCCCTTAGTAAAGCCGGCGAGCTTTTGCGACAGCAGCATCACCTGCTCCTGATAGACGGTGATGCCATAGGTCTCACGGAGGTTCTCCTCCATGTCGGTCAGGTCGTAGGTAATGGGCTCGGTTCCGTGCTTTCGGCGAATAAAGCTCGGAATGTACTCGAGCGGCCCCGGACGGTACAGGGCGTTCATGGCGATTAGGTCACCAAACACCGTAGGTTTGAGGTCCTTGAGGTGCTTTTGCATCCCGGGCGATTCGTACTGAAAGATGCCGACGGTGTCTCCGCGTTGAAAGAGCTCGTAAGTGGCGGTATCGTCGAGCGGAATCGCCTCAATGTCAATCTCTATCCCGTGGCGCTTGCGCACGAGCTCGAGGCTGTCCTTGATCAGCGTGAGCGTTTTGAGGCCCAAGAAGTCCATCTTGAGTAGGCCCGCAGACTCGACCACGGCGTTGTCGAACTGGGTCGTCCACATCGTGCTGTCTTTGGCCGTGGCCACTGGAATCAGCTCTCGAATGTCGCTAGGCGTAATGATGACTCCGCAGGCGTGAATGCCCGTGTTGCGCAGCGAGCCCTCGAGCACCTTAGCCTGCAGCAGCGTCGCTGCCTTAAGGTCGTTGCCCTTGGCCATTTCGCGCAGGGCCACTGCCTTGTCGTAGTCTTCGTTGCGGAACTTTTCGCGGATCGTGGCATCGTCCGAATCGAGAATGACCGGCAAGCTCGAGTTGTCCGGAACGGACTTGGTCAGTCGGTCCGCCTCGTCAAAGGGAAGGTCAAGGGCCCGCCCCGCATCCTTGATGGCCGACTTTGCCGCCATGGACCCGTAGGTAATAATTTGCGCAACTTGATTGGATCCGTACTTGTCAATGACGTACTGAATCACCTTGTCGCGACCTCGGTCGTCGAAGTCAATATCAATATCCGGAAGGCTTACGCGGTCCGGATTCAAAAAACGTTCGAACAGAAGGTCGTACGTAATTGGGTCCACGTTCGTGATTCCGGTGGCGTAGGCCACTGCAGAACCCGCTGCAGATCCACGACCCGGCCCTACACTAACCCCCATGTCGCGCGCCGCTTGGCAGAAGTCCTGAACGATCAAAAAGTAGCCAGGATAGCCCGTACGCTCAATGGTCTCGAGCTCAAAGTCAAGGCGCTCGGCGATTTCAGCCGGAACCGGATCGCCCCAGCGCTTCGTGGCTCCGACGTACGTCAGATGCCGCAGGTACGCGTTCTCGCCGCGCTTTCCGCCATCTGCGGCGTCGTCGGCGTGGACAAATTCCTGCGGAATTTCGAACGCCGGCAAGAGCACGTCGCGCGCAAGGCCAAAGTTCTCGACCTTCTCGAGGATTTCGCCCAAGTTCTCAAGGGCCTCGGGCCAGTCCGCAAAGCGCTGGCGCATTTCGGCCTGCGTGGTGAGGTAGAACTTGCTGTTGGGGAATCCGTAGCGAAATCCGCGTCCGCGCCCAATGGGGGTCGACTTTTTCTCGGATTCCTTAACGCACAGCAAGATGTCGTGCGCTTCGGCCTGCGCCTCGTCCAGATAGAACGAATTGTTGGCGGCCACCGCCTTGACCCCGTGCCGGGCGCAAAAGCGCCGAAGAACCTCGTTGATGGCGTCCTCTTCAGGCAAGCCGTGGCGGTTGATTTCGGCGTAAAAATCAGCACCAAACTGCTCTTTCCACCACAAAAACGCTTCCTCAGCTTGCTTTTCGCCCACGTTTAAGATGAGCTGGGGCACCTCACCCATCATTCCGCCGGTCGTGACCATCACGCCCTCTTTGTGGGAGAGCAGCAGGTCGCGGTCGATGC
>CAIJMB010000201.1 GCA_903821715.1 uncultured Flavobacteriales bacterium | reverse complement strand
CCACGCGAGAGTAAAGACCATAAACTGATCATTTTCATCGAGTTGGGATGTCTTCCATCGGCTGAACACATAAGCCACGTGCGATAGGGAACCCTGATTGAACACCCCGCGAACGTTAAAGGCTTCGTAGTCAATACTACCCAAGGTCTTATGCCAAGCTTGGAGTTGGGCCATGCCTTCGAGTTGGGCTGCGTAGGGAGTTTCAGCGACCGCGGCAAATAAAGAGTCGTTGGCCACCGCGGCGATGCTGTCCCATTCGGCATGGGCGAGGTTGGCGACAATGCGAAGGCTTTTTTGGTCGTACGCGGAATCGGATTCAACCAAGGGCCCCGGAAAGCTCACCGGCCGCGAGAGGTCAGACCACACAAAGCTCTTTGGGGCAGGCTGCGGTGAATCCGCGGAAGGACTTTGGCACGACAAAGTTGCCAAAGTACTCAAAATGAGAAATCTACGCAGAAACCGGTGCACGACTAAAGGTCGGACTTAAGGTTGATCCTACAAAAACCACTTTGGCGCAAAACGTCAACAAATTACCTGTCTAAACGTCAAATTTATGCGTAATTTTTTGATTTTTAGTCGCTTTGGGATTGAGTGGGTCCATTTTGTTTGACTTTCTGTACCCATGAGTATGAGGTCGCCGTGGCCCAGCGCGAAGCGCTGGGTCAATCTGTCGGCGTCGCGCCGCACGTCAAAATCGCGGGAGGCCCCCAAGCTGAGGCTCACCACGTGGGGGTCGGGTCCGAGCTCGGGTTCGTGGTCGCGGTGCCAGCCCATCGAATCGCGTCCGTCGCGGTAGAGGTTGGCTAGCACGGTGTTGGTTGGGATTCCGAAATCGCGCTCGAAGCGGTCGCGCAGGGCCTCGAGTTCGGGGCTCCATCCGCGGCCCTCAAGCGGGCGGTGGGCATAGGTGTAGCGCACGCCGGGGTCGCCCTCAAAAAAGGTGAGTCGGGGTTCGGGAACCTCGCGGCCAAACATGCGAATCCACCCTTGGGTCCAGTCGCTGCGGGCTTCGAGCGTTGCACACAAGGCGTCGGCCTCGGTGGTGCCCAGCCATTCCTTGATGTGGGTGAACGGAATCACTTCCACGCCGTGGCGATCCAGTCGAGGGTTGCGTCAAAGGGCCGAAAGGCGACGCCCCAATTGCGCGCCTTGTCGTTGCGGTAGCCGCCTTGCTGGGTTGCCGCGCGGACGCTGTCTTTAGTGAGTTGGGCAGTGGGTCCGCCTAGGGTCTCGACGGCGGCAAGCAGGCGCCAAGCCAGTTCGTAGGGCCATCGGGCGCGCAGGACCGGCGCGCGGCGCGTGCCGCGGCGGTCGGCGATTCCGCCATAAAACGCTTCAAACGTTTGGTTGCTGCTACTGAGAATGAAGCGCTCGCCCCAAGAGGGCTGGCGCAGGCCGAGAACCACGGCATCTGCCACGTCGCGCACGTCGACCCAGCCGGTGCTTCCGCTGGGAATAGCGGGTAGTCCTTTGGCGGCGCTGCGCAGAAGGCGGCTGCTTCCGTCGGCCCAAAACGGCGGGCCCATAATCACCGAAGGGTTTAAAATCAGCACATTGAGCCCTTCGACCTCGCCCCGTCGCACCTGCATTTCGGCGTCAAACTTGCTGCGGGCGTAGGCGTTGAGGCCTTTGCGTTGGGGGTCGGCGGACTCGTCGAGGGGCACTTCGGTACCCTGCAGTACTGCCACAGACGATATATGGACCAAGCCTTTGAGACCGTGATGCAGAGCAGCGTTGACCATGTGTTCGGCGAGCATCGGGGTGCCGCGCAGCATGAGGTGCTCGTCTTTTTTGCGAAACGACACCAGGGCCGCGGCATGGACGGCATATTCGGCGCCCTCGAGAGCAGATTCGACGTCGCTGGGGTCTTCGAGGTCGGCGCGGAACCATTCTACCTCGTTCCAACGGGCTCCGAATCCCTGAAATTCCCAGCTTCGGCGCGCGGAATCTAGCGATGCCTTCGAACGGTACAGCCCGCGGACGGGCCCCATTCTGGCCTCAATCAAAGCCAGTGCGATTTGACTGCCCACCATGCCCGAGGCTCCGCTCACTACGATCATGATTCAAAGGTAGCGCGGCGGCGGGGACGCCCTAACTTTGCCGCATGACTGCGTTTGTAGAAGAACTCCGCTGGCGGCGCATGCTGCACGACAGCATGCCGGGCACAGAAGAATTTTTGAATTCCGGCCCGCAAAAGGCCTACATCGGCTTTGACCCCACCGCGGATTCGCTCGGAGTGGGCAACCTCGTGCAGGTCATGATGCTCGTGCACTTTCAGCGGGCGGGCCACCAACCCTTTGCACTCGTGGGCGGAGCCACCGGCATGGTCGGCGACCCCTCGTTCAAGTCGGCCGAGCGCCAGCTGCTCGACATGGACACCCTGCAGCACAACCTCTCGTGCCAGCGCGACCAGCTTGAGAAGTTTCTCGACTTTGGCGGCCCGAACGGAGCCCGCATCGTCAACAACTACGACTGGTTCAAAGAGATGGGCTTCTTGGAGTTCATTCGCGACGTGGGCAAGCACATCACGGTCAACTACATGCTCGCCAAGGATTCCGTTAAAAGTCGCCAGGAGTCGGGCATCAGCTTCACCGAGTTCAGCTACCAACTCATTCAGGGCTACGACTTTTACTACCTGTGGAAGCACCACGGAATCCGCCTGCAAATGGGCGGAAGCGACCAGTGGGGCAACATCACCACCGGAACCGAACTCATCCGCCGCATGGGCGGAGGCGAGGCATTCGCACTGACCACACCACTCATTAAAAAGGCGGACGGAACCAAGTTCGGCAAGACCGAGGGCGGCAACGTCTGGCTCGACCCCAAGCGCACGTCTCCCTACCAGTTCTATCAGTTTTGGCTCAACGCGGCCGACGCCGACGCCGGCAACTACATTCGGATTTTTACGCTCAAAAGCCGCGAAGAAATTGAGGCCCTCGAGGCCGAGCACGCCCACGCTCCGCACCAGCGCGCTCTTCAGAAGGCCTTGGCCGCCGACATCACGGCCCGCGTGCACGGCGACGTGGCCCTCAACCAAGCCCTGGTGGCCAGCGATATTCTCTTTGGCGGAGCCACCGCCGACGCCCTGCGCAGCCTCGACGAGGCCACACTGCTTGACGTGTTTAGTGGGGTTCCGCAAATGACGATTTCGCGCGACGCCCTCGCCGGCGGCCTCGGAATCCTCGACGTCATCGCACCCGACACGACCCTGTTCCCGTCGCGCGGAGAGGCCAAAAAACTTCTCGCGGCCGGAGGCGTTTCGCTCAACAAGCACCGCGCCGAACCCGACCAAACCGTGACTGCCGCCGACCTGATCGCCGGGCGCTACTTGGTGGTTCAAAAGGGCAAGCGCAACTACGCACTCGTCGTTGCAAGCAACGAATAACTAGTAACTAGTTGCTGGCTCGCGGCCTTCGGCCGCTACTCCAACGGAATGTTGCGGTACGCCAACTCCTCAAGGCCCTCTTTGTAGGCCGGAGTGGGCTTTTGGGCGTGCATAATGGTACCGAAATCTACCTTCTCGACCACTTTGAACTTCGGAAGTTCGAGGGCGGAACCTTCAAGGACGATACTTTGCACAGCCGACTCGCCGCGGGTCACTACAAGGATGCGAAAGCGCGGGTTGGCCTGGTTGCTGGCGTCGCGGCGCATGAGGATGAAGGCCTTGTAGCCGCCCTCGGCCAGTGCCTCGGGCAGGTCGGTGGCTTCTAGTTCGGCAAATCCGTAGTCCTTAAAAAACACCTCGGCGTCCTCCCAAAACGGGCGGCTGCGCTTGGCGTTGAGCAGTTCGGCGAGGGCCTCTTCGGGCCACGAACCGGCCTGTAGCGCGGTGGCGCGGACTTCGCCTTCGACGGTTCCGACCTGGTACTTGCGCAGCTTGCGCTCGGTGGCGGGCTGTGCACCCATCAACGTAACGTCAGCCCCCAGCGTTTGCCCGATGACCTCGCCGCGCTCGTTGAAGAGGGACGAACCGGGCATAATGACTCCGCCCGACAGCGAGGAGTTGGCGACCCATACACGCTTGCGCACGGTGAATCCGCGCTCAGTGCGCTCGGCAAACACTTCGGTCGAGTCGTTCAGCTGAAAGGCCTCTTGGCCGGCGATTTTGGCCTTGGCGTAGCCGTGAATCCGTTGCGCGGAACCGCCAAAGGCGGCCACCAGAAGGGCAAATAGTAGGAAGTTTTTCATCATAGGGCCATTAAACTGCATCCGCGAAGTTCGGCGCCCTCGAGGCGTCCGAGGACTTCAAAGCTTCCGTCGGCAAAAACTCGGCCAGCGTCTTCGGTCGCGATGAAGGCGCACGAATCGGCGTTGGCGAGGTCGACGATGTTGATTCCGCAACGAGATTCAAGCGGAGCCTGAAGGCGCGGCGCCTCAAGGTCGCGCGGAATCACGCGCATGCTCGGCGGGCAGCGAAAGCGCCCTTCGCCCTGGGAGTAGGCCTGCGACAGCAGCTCGGTCATGCCGTACTCGCTGTGGATGCGGTCAAGCCCAAAGGCATGTTGAAGCGTGTGGTGCACCTCGGCGCGGCTGGGCTCGATGCGGCGGCCTTTCATGCCGCCGGTTTCCATGATAATGCTGTGCTTCAGAGGCATGGGCTTGGGCAAGGACTCGGCCCAGTCGAGCAGCGCGAAGGTGACGCCCAAAATGACGGTGGGCACGCCGTTGGCCTCGAGGGTTTCGAGGCGAAAGCGCAGTTCGTCCAAGCCCTTGAGAAAGAATCCGCTCTCGCCGGCGGGTGACTGCTGCACAAAGTGCTGGGCCATGGCCACGAGCGACGATCCCTCGCGCTCGAGGTAGCTCGGGAGCAGGCAGAGCCATGCATAGTTGCTTGGCGCGCCGTAGAAGTAGGCAAAACCGGCTTCGGCGTTGCGCAGGTAGGCTTCTAGGCGCGCCACGTCGTGGCGCGAAAGGGTTTGGCCGGTGGTTCCGGACGAGGTGAAGGTGGCTTCGGGCTCCCAGGTTCCGGTGCGCACTTCACGCGTTTTAAACGCTTCAATCGGCAAAAACGGAACCTCGTCCAGCGAGCTCACCGCCTCAATGCGCGCGGAATCCCAGCCCTGAAGGCGGACCCATTCGGCGTAGACGGGGTTGTGGGCCGCCTGGTAGCGAAAGAGGGCGAGGGCGATGCGCTCGAACTCGGGGTGCACAAACGGAAGCTGGCTCACGGCTCGAGCGGTCGGCTGAGTTGGTGGGTGCGGGCCTTTAGGCTGTCCATAATGACTTCGTAGCGCGCCACCATTCCCTTAGGGTCAGCGTGGTAGTAGTCGTAGCTGCGGGCGACCTGGTCAGGACTGTACCCGAGGCGGGCAAAGGTTCCGCCGTAGACCTCCCACACGGGGATGCTGTCGCCCATCAGGTGTTCGCCGCCGCGGGCGCCCTCGATGAGGTGCATTTCGAGCAAAAGTTGGGTGAATTCGGCGTCCGGAATCAGGTCCGAAGGCTTGGTGCGCGGTGCCACCGGTTCAGCCACGTTGCCACAGCCAGCAAGGCTGAGGGCAAGGGCGAGTCCGATGAGCATGCGTACTACCATCCGCGGTCAAAGATAAGTCGCTGGCCAGCAGGGGCGTTGCGGTGCTTTCCGTCGCGATAGACGACGCTTCCGTTGACCCAAGTTTGGTTGACGCGGGCGGCAAAGGTGCGGCCCTCAAAGGGAGACCATCCGCACTTAGTGAACATCTCAGAGGCGTGCACGGTGTACGGTCGGTGGGGATCAACGAGCACTACGTCAGCATGGTAGCCTTCGCGCAAAAAGCCGCGCTCTTGGATTCCAAAGAGTTGGGCGGGCTGGTGGCACATGAGTTCGATGATGCGGGCATAGTCGATGTCGAGGCGGCGCGCCAACTCGAGCATCGCGGGCAAGCTGTTTTGAATCAGCGGACCGCCACTGGGCGCGTCAATGTAGGGGCGCTGCTTTTCTTCGAGCGTGTGCGGCGCATGGTCCGTGGCCACCACGTCGATGCGTCCGTCGAGCAGGGCGGAGCGCAGGGCGTCGCGGTCGGCGGCGGTTTTGACAGCGGGGTTCCACTTGATGCGGTTGCCTAGCTCGGCGTAGTCGGCGTCGCTGAACCACAGGTGGTGCACGCAGGCCTCGGCAGTAATTTTTTTCTCTGTCAAGGGTATCTCGCCGTCAAAAAGGTCCAATTCTTTGGCAGTCGAAACGTGGTAGACATGAAAGTGGGCTCCGGTTTCGCGGGCAAGGGCCACGGCGCGCGACGACGACAGGTAGCAGGCCTCTTCGCTGCGGATCAGCGGGTGGTCCGCGGCGGTGAGGTGCTCGCGTCCTCCGCGCTCTTCGATGAGGCGCTCGAGGTTGGCGCGCATCGTGGGCTCGTCCTCGCAGTGCGCGATGAGCTGGTGGTCGACTTCGCGAAAAATGCGTTCGACCGAGGTGGGGTCGTCGACGAGCAGGTCGCCGGTGCTCGAACCCAAGAACATTTTAATGGCGGCCACGTCGCGCTTCGAGGCGCGCTTGAGCTCTTCGAGGTTGGTGTTCGAGGCTCCGAGGCTAAAGCTGTAGTTGGCCCACGAAACCTCTGCGGCACGGGCGAATTTAGCCTCGAGCAACTCGAGGGTGGTCGCGGCCGGAACCGTATTGGGCTGCTCCACGTACGAGGTGACGCCCCCAGCCACCGCCGCCATCGACTCGGTCGTCAGGTCGGCCTTGTGGGTGAGTCCGGGCTCGCGAAAGTGCACTTGCGTGTCGATCACGCCCGGAATCAGAAGCTTGCCCCCGCCGTCAATGATCTGAACGCTGTTGTTTTTGGGCGAAATACTGTCGTCGATCCGCTCAATTCGGCCGCCCGAAAGCAGCACGTCGGCTTCGTAGCTGCGCCCTTCATTGACCAGGCGCGCATTTTTGATCAGGTAGGTAGGTATGGTGTCGGACATTGCGAAGTATTACCGGCCAAAGAGGCTCGATAGCTTCAGCAAAAGTACCCCGAATACCGCCTCGCGTATGATTCCGCGCGACATTTTGCTCTGCCCCGCCTTGCGGTCGGTGAAGATGACCGCTACCTCGGCGAGGTTGAATCCTTTACGCCAAGCGCGGAACTTCATTTCGATCTGAAAGGCATAGCCGACAAAGCGGATTTTCTCGAAATCGATGGCTTCGAGCACGGCCCGGCGGTAGCACTTGAAGCCGGCGGTGGTATCGTGAATCGGCATTCCGGTGATGAAGCGCACGTACTTCGATGCGAAAAAGCTCAGCAGCACCCGGCTCATCGGCCAGTTGACCACATTGACTCCGTTGCTGTAGCGCGAACCGATGGCCAGATCAGCTCCGTAGACTTCGCAGGCCTCGAGCAGGCGCGGCAGGTCTTTGGGGTCGTGCGAAAAGTCCGCATCCATTTCAAACACGTACTGGTAGTCGTGCTTCAGGGCCCACTTGAATCCGTGGATGTAGGCGGTTCCGAGACCCAACTTGCCCTTGCGCTCGTTGAGGTGAATGCGGCCAGGGTGCTTTTTTTGCACTTTGCGCACTAAATCCGCCGTGCCGTCGGGTGAACTGTCGTCGACAATGAGCACGTCAAACCCCTGGGGTAGCGCGACCACGGCCTCGATGATGGCCTCGATGTTTTCGCGCTCCTTGTACGTGGGAATGACGACTAGGGCATAGGGCATTACGCAAAAGTAGGGGTTCCGCGCCGACTTCGGTTGGGCGGACTTCGTACCTTTCGGATTCCGCCCGCTAACTCCCTGTGCTGATGAAAAAGCTCTTTCTGCTCGACGCCTATGCCCTCATCTTTCGCGCCTACTTCGCTTTCGCGCGGAACCCGCGGGTGACCAGCAAAGGCCTCGACACGTCAGCGGTCTACGGGTTTTTGCTGGCGCTGCTCGACGTCATCGAGAAAGAGAAGCCGTCACACCTCGCGGTGGTGTTTGACATCGGCGGTTCCGAGGTGCGCGAGCAACTCTTTTCGGAATACAAAGCCCATCGGGATGAGACCCCTGAAGGTATCAAGGTGGCGGTTCCCTACATCCAAAAGTTGCTGGGCGCGATGCGGATTCCGGCACTGGGCGTACCCGGCTACGAGGCCGACGACGTGATCGGAACCTTGGCTCACCAAGCCGAAAAGGCCGGTTTTGAGGTGTTCATGATGACGCCCGACAAGGATTTTGGTCAGCTCGTGACCGACCGTGTCAAGATGTACAAGCCGTCGCGCGGGGGCGAACCTGCCGAGGTGATGGGGCCGGCCGAGGTCTGCGAAAAGTGGGGCATCGAGCGGGTTGATCAGGTCATCGACATCCTTGGATTGATGGGCGACGCGGTCGACAACATTCCCGGAATTGCCGGGGTCGGCGAGAAGACCGCCGCCAAGTTGCTGGCCGAGTACGGAACCCTCGAGAACGTGCTGGCCCACGGAGATCAAATTTCTGGCAAGCTCGGGGAGCGCGTGCGCGAGCATGCCGAGATGGCGCGACTTTCACGTGTTCTGGCCACGATTTTGACCGATGCCCCCATTGAGCTCGACGAGGCCGACCTCGTGCGCGAACCGGCCGATGAGGAGGCGCTGCGCGCCCTGCTCGACGAGCTCGAAATTCGTTCGCTGGCGCGGCGCTTGCTGCCGAGCGCTGCTGCAGCTGCGCCCTCGGCCGCGGTCAAGGCGCCGCCGGCGGCGGCCGCGCCGCGGCCCGCCACCGGCGCTAATTCCGCCCAAATGGACCTGTTTGGCGGTGGAGCCCAAGGAGATGAAGGAGGCGAACCCGCCGCGCCGCACATTCCGGGCGGCTCCGCCGCAACCCAAGCCCATGCCTACACCCTCATCGACACGGTCGAGGCGGCACGAGCCCTGGCCCGAAGCCTTGACGGCCTGAGCGAGATCGCCTTTGACACCGAGACCACCGGACTTGACGCCCTCGAGGCCGAAATGGTCGGGTTTTCGCTCTCGTGGGAGGCCCACACGGCCTACTACGTGGCGCTTCCGGCTGAGCGCGATGCGGCCCAGGCATGGCTGGAACTCTTTCGTCCGCACTTTGAACGCCCCGACGCCACCTGGATCGGCCACAACCTCAAGTTTGACTTTCAGATCTTGGCCAACTACGGCATTCGCCTCGTCGGAACCCTTCGCGACACCATGCTCGCCCACTACCTCTTGGAGCCCGACCAGCGCCACGGCATGGACGCATTGGCCCAAAACTACCTGGGCTACACGCCGATTACGATCGATTCCCTCATCGGAGCCAAAGGCAAAAACCAAAAGAGCATGCGCGACGTGCCCGCCGCCGAAGTGGCCGAGTACGCCGCCGAAGACGCCGACGTGACCTGGCGCCTGCACGAGGCCTTCACGCCCAAGCTGGCCGAGGCCGGACTGGAATCGGTGCTGCACGACCTCGAATCCCCGCTGGTCCCGGTACTTGCCGGAATGGAGCGCGCCGGAATGGCCATCGACCTCGAGGGCTTGGCGCGCTACTCGGTCGAATTGGGCGAAGATTCCGCCCGCCTCGAATCTGAGGTGCGCGAACTCGCCGGAGTCGACTTCAACCTCGGGTCGCCCAAGCAGCTCGGCGAGGTGCTGTTTGACCGCCTCAAGCTCGACCCCAAGGCCAAAAAGACCAAGACCGGCCAGTACGCCACGGGCGAAGAGGTACTCGAAAACTTCCGCTCGGCCCATCCCATCGTCGACAAGTTGCTCGAATGGAGGCAGGTAGGCAAGCTCAAGAGTACCTACGTCGACGCGCTCCCCGAGCTGGTGAATCCGCGCACCGGACGCATCCACACCACCTTTAACCAAGCAGTGGCGGCCACCGGCCGCCTGTCGTCGACCAACCCGAACCTGCAGAACATTCCGATTCGCACCGAGCGGGGCCAGCGCGTGCGCGACCTCTTTGTCGCGGGCGGCGAGGACCGCGTGCTGCTCAGCGCCGACTACTCGCAGATCGAGCTGCGCGTGATCGCCTCGATGAGTGGCGACCAGGGCATGATCGACGCCTTTGTGAGCGGCGAAGACATTCACGCGGCGACGGCGTCTAAGGTATTTGGGGTTCCGCTCGCCGAGGTCACCCGCGAGCAGCGTTCGCAGGCCAAGACGGTGAATTTCGGAATCATTTACGGCGTGTCCGCCTTCGGTCTCAGCCAGCAAAGTACCCTCTCGCGTTCTGAGGCCAAGGAGGTCATCGAGCAGTACTTCGCCACCTATCCCGGAATCAAAAAGTACATCGACGACCAAGTCGCGGCCGCCCGCGCCAATGGCTACGTCGAAACCCTCTTGGGGCGCCGCCGCTACCTGCGCGACATCGATTCGCGGAACCAGGCCGTACGCGGCCATTCCGAGCGGAACGCGATCAACGCGCCCATCCAAGGCACCGCCGCCGACATCGTGAAGCTCGCCATGATCCGCATCCACGACCGCCTTCAGCGCGAGGGCCTCAAGAGCCCCATGATCCTTCAGGTCCACGACGAACTGGTGTTTGACGCCTACATGTCCGAAGTTGAAGTGCTTCGCGAGCTCGTCAAATCCGAAATGGAGGCGGCGTTCACGCTTTCGGTTCCGCTAGTCGCTGAGACGGGGGTGGGCCGTACGTGGTTGCAGGCTCACTAGCGAGGTTGGCTCGTTGGCAAGGTTGGCTCGTTAGCTTTTTGCCCTTCGCGCCTGCGGCGCTCGGGCTAGGGCTGCTTCGCAGCTAGGACGCTTCGCGCTGGAGCGCATGCGGCGCTATCGCCGTGGGCGGTTTAATTAACTCGTTGTATTTCAGTCACATCGTCACTTTGAAGCTTTGTGAAAAAAGTAAAATCCGGTTATAACCGAACGCCTGGCCGCGCCTCACGGCTTCGCCGGCACCAGAAACAAGAAACCAGCGACTAACGAGCTAACGAGCCAATCTCGCCAACCTTGCCAACAAGCCAACCTCGCTAAAGCTCCACCTTCTCGGTGTGGTACAAGCCGTCCCAGCTGGCGACGACAAAGACGGTTCCGCGGGTGGGGCGTGGAAGGGCGATGCGGCCGTCGGCGGGTAGGTCGTAGAGGGTTTGGGTCCACAGGATGCGTCCGGCGGAGTCGTACATCCAGAGGTCGAGTCCGGTTTCGGGGCGGCCGAGGGGGAGCTGAATGGCGGCGTTGGTTCCGCGGCCAAGGACCGAAAAGGTGAAGGGTTGCGTGGCCGGAACCTCTTCGACGCCAATGCCGTTGCCGGGCTTGAGGACTACGCGGTAGACGGTGGTTGCGGCCGAGGTGGACGCGCTGGAGTTGCTGGTGAAGGGGTTTTCGAGCTGCGAATCGATTCCGCCAACAATGTGGCCAAGGACGAGGCTGTCGAAGCTGGCAGGCAGCAGCTGGACCTCGTGGGGCGTGTGCGCTACGGCAGGGTTGGACAAGAATTCGGCAGAGGCGCCCTTGAGGCCAGGCATGCTCACGGGAAGCACCACTTCGTGCAGGCTTTGGTCGGAATCGCGAACGACGGCCGAGATGGTCGATACGAAGGGCACGTTTTGGTCGTCGACAAGGGTTCCGTTGACGTAGTGGTACTGCGAGATTCCGCCAAAAAAGAGGTTGAGGTTGCGCTCGGTGGCCGAGTCGTAGAGCACCGTTGACGCGCTGTGGTAGTGGCTCAGGTACTGGCTGAAGTCGGTGCGCGGAACGATTCCGGTCGCCGTGACCTCGACGGGGTACAAGAAGGGCAGGTCGATGGTGGGCTGAAAGACTCCGGACGAGATCATGAAGCCCGGGGTGCCGTTGGCGTAGATCTGCGGCATGAGGTTGTAGTCGCGGCGGTGCAGGTGCACGGGGTCGATCACGGAGTCGACGTTGGCGACCTGAAGCTGGCCGCCTGGGCGGCGCAAGTCAAACCTGCGCACGGCGTTGGTGTAGGCTTGGCTGAACCCGGGTCCGTGGGTGGGGCCGTGGGGGTTGTAGCTTCCGTTGAATCGGTGGCCTCCGACGAGGTAGAAGCGGTCGCCGAGCAAGGCCAAGTGGCCTCCGGTAACGGCAAATCGCGGGTGGTTAATGACTTCGATTGCGGGGGCGAGTGAGGTTCCGCCCTTGACCGCCGAAATGAGGGCCGGAAGGCTAATGGCGACCAAGCCGTTGTATGTTTTGTGGGCTCCGTCGGTGGCCGAAAAGCCGTAGCCTCCCAGCACGTACAGGCTGTCGCCGTGCTGCGCGTAGTTGGGGTTGGTCGACCGCAGTTGTTCTTGAAGCGCGACCGACAGCGACGTCAGCGGAGCCGACCATACCTGGCCGTTCGATGGGTTGACGACGTACACGTTGCTGTTGTTTTGCGCGGAGGGAAACGCAGCAAACGGCTGCCGTGCATGGATTCCGTCGGTGCGTCCGCCGAGCAGGACCCATTCACCTTGGTACTGTCCGTGCGCAAACGAGTGCAGACCCGGCAAGCCACTTACCGCCACGGGCTGAAGCGCGACTTCGTACGGAAACCAGTTTTGAGCTGCGGCCGCTGCGCTGAGCGTGACCGCCAAAAGGGTAGTGAGGCGTTTCATGGGGGCAAAGTAGCCCAACTGGTCGAATTGCTTTGTGATGTAGGTTGCGCTGAGCGCCTGCGGCGTTCGCCAGGTTGCTGGTTGCTCGTTTCTTGCTCTGCAGCAACTGGTTTTTTTTAATTATCTGTGAACCAGTCGCATCCCAAGTTTCAACGTGGTGAGAAAAAGTAAAATCCGGTTATAACCGAACGTTTGGCTTGGCTTCCAGTTTCTGGTTTCTCGTTGGCGACTTCTCGTGAACTAGAAACCTAAAGCAAGAAACGATCAGCCAACGAGCCAACCTTGCTAACCTCGCCAACGAGCCAACCTTGCTAACCTCGCTAAAAGCGGAGCGTTAGCGTCAGCTCCTTCCCATCGCGAAGCACGGTCACCGTGGTT
>CAIJMB010000200.1 GCA_903821715.1 uncultured Flavobacteriales bacterium | reverse complement strand
TCCATTGGGGATCAGCCATCGACCGAGCATTGGTCACGTGAAACTGAAATACGTGGCCGCCGGTCTCAAGGTCGAGGCCGATGCTCAACGGCGTGTGGGTTCCGGCGAAGGGTGTCTGGCGAAGCATCGCCTCTGCAGTCAGCGCCATGCGCTGTGTCAACTTGTACCGCCCACTCAACCCAAGGCCGAGCTGGTCGTTGCGGTCGCTCGCCAGCGGAACCAAGTTGAAGTGCACCAGCGTAGGCGCAACTTGGAGCGATACCTTGTCGCTGAGCTTGCGCGCAATCATGAGCTGGTGAGCGTAGGCCAAACGATCGGTGAAGAAATGGTCAAACCCATCCGTAAACGGAACCGTAGTAAGGGTCATCGACGAATACCACACGACGCTCACCGGACTGTTGAATCCTTTTCCTCCCGTGGACTGGCGCAACAGGCGAATTTTAGTGAACCCGTCGTAGGTCTTGCTTCCCGAAGAGCGTCCAAGCCCCACATTCAACCACGAAATGGGGTTGTATGAGTACTCAAAGCGAATTTGGGCCACGTCGATCCCGAACAAGTTGTACAGTGGCTTGTCGTTTAAGGCGCCGAAGCGGTGCCCAATGATGAACTGCCCTACACCCGCACCCGGCATCTCGACGGTCGAACCGTTGACCAACTTCGTGCCCTTAAACGTTGCAAAAGCATACTGCTTGGGCGTTTCAGGAGCCATCGCTCCCAACTCGGCCAGCAAGTCGTCTTGCGCCCAAAGCCCCAACGAGCCCAAGGCCAAAAGCCCAAAAAGAACCTTACGCACCCTTCAACGTCGATTTAACGGTGACTTTTACGACCTCGGCGACCTTAGACACTACCAAGGTGGGTATCTCGATTCCGTAATCTGCCGTGCGGATGTTGAATTCGCTCTCAATCAAAACAGAACCGTCTTTGTTCACCGTGATGGTTACCGGAATCGAAATGTCCTTCGTGACTCCATGAATCTCCATTTGCCCCTTAATTCCACCTTTGTAGGTCGCGGGCTTCTTCCAGTCAGTGACTCCACCAATTTTAGCACGCAGCGTAGCCTTGGGAAACTTCGTCGACTCCATGTAGTTTTCGTTGAAGTGCTCCTGCATCAGGGCTCGCTTGAATGTAAATGACTGGATCTGAAGCTGCCACACGGCCTCGTTGGTCTCGGTGTTGAGGATTCCGACGGCATTGCTAAGCACCGCGTCGATATCTTCAACGGGTGTCGAAGCGTTGATATGCACGTGTGTGTCTTTGCTCGTGAGCTTTTGGGCAGATGCGGCTAGGGTTAGGCCTAGGGCCGCCAGTGCAAAAATCTTCTTCATAATCAGTTAGATAAGGCGCCTCCCCGCTCCCAGACACGGACTTTGGCTACGTTGCAGTTTGAAAGAGGCCCACTGGGGGGCATTGCGAGCGGATCGCCCGCGCCGCGCTGAATTCGATCAATTAGTGAACCGTTGAGTGCGGAATTTTGAACACTCGCATGCGAGCTCAAATCTAGTCCACCACTTGCGCTAGCACCCTGGTGGCAGCCCACGCACTGAGCTTGAATAAGCGGTTGAATGTCGGCAGACCAGGTGGCCGTAGAATCGCAAGTTCCGCCCGTGCCATAAAGCTGTTCAGCGTTGTCGTAGTAGCAGCCCGAAATCGAGCTCAACGCAGCAAGAATAAAAATAACCGAAAACGTTCTGTGCATACCCCAAAGGTACAATTTATGTACCACTATCGCTTCCACGGAACCCGGGCCCAGAGAACTACTGCAACCGCAAAAAAGCCTGAGAGCATGACCGCTGCGAGGCGCAAGTCACCCGTCAGGGTTTCAAGCCAGCCGACCGCAACCATCCCAAGTACGGTAGCGAGTTTCTCGGCCACATCAAAGAAGCTGAAGTACACCACATGCTCTTCGGCCGGAGGCAGCAATTGGCTAAATGTGGAGCGGGCGAGCGATTGGATTCCGCCCAAGACCAACCCTACCCCCGCGCCCAAGAGGTAAAACTGAAGCTCATTTTGAATGAAGTAGGCCAGAAAACTAATGAGCATCCACAAGGCCGCCGAGACGAGAAGGGCGCGGATGTTGCCCATGATTCCGCTCAGCTTGGCAAAAAACCATGAACCGAGCATTCCCACGAACTGAATGAGCAGAATAGTGGTGATGAGCGAAGACGTTTCAAGGTGCAGCGCCTCGCTGCCGAAAAGGGTCGCGATGAGGATGACGGTCTGCACCCCCGCCGAAGCAAAGAAAAATCCGAGGACAAAGCGCTCGAGGCCTTTGGTGGCGCGAAAGGACTTGGCCACGTCAAAAAGCTGCTGGTACGCGGCGCGAATCCAACCTTTTTGACGGTTCCCGACCGCGTGCCCTTCAGGTAGGCGGCGAAGGCTGTACTCGCCCCATCCGAGCCACCAAATTCCGACGGCGACAAAGGTGAAGCGCGTGATTAAGCCCGGCCCATCAAGTCCCAACCAACCTGGGTTTTGTATCAATGCCAGTGCGGCGATCAGCATGAGTGCCGACCCGAAGTAGCCCAAGGCGAAGCCGCGGGCACTCAATGCGTCTTGATCCTCAGGGGCCGCAATTTCGGGCAGATAGCTGTTGTAGAAGACGAGGCTACCGGCAAAGGCGATCGACGCGATAAAAGGCGTTAACAGCCCGAGAACCGGTGCATCTGCGGTAAAAAAGTACATGGCAAAGCACGTAAGCGAACCAGTGTAGATGAAGCGGCGCATAAAGGTCTTCTTACTGCCTGACACTTCGGCCAATGCGCTGAGATAGGGCGTACCCAAGCTCACCACGAGGTAGGCAGCGGCCATGACAAAGGTGTAGGCGGCGGTAGTACTAAATTCGATTCCGAATAGACGGTAGCTCTCACGCCCCGCGGCCTCCATGACGGCGCTGTAGTAGATGGGGAAAATGGCCGTCCCGATGACGAGCGAATAGCTCGAGTTGGCCCAGTCGTACATGGCCCACCCGTGGTGGACTCGGCGTGTCGCGGCGTCGTGGTGCATAGTTCCCCGAAAGTAGCGCATATTCAAGGCGCTTGACGTGATGCGGGGGCAAAAAAAACTCCGGCTCCCTCGCGGGGCCGGAGCTCATAAAGTCACAATAAAGCTTACTTCTCGATCATGTTCAAGGCCGAGCCCGCCTTAAACCACGAAATCTGCTGCGCATTGTAGCTGTGGTTGGCCGTGATGCGGTCTTCGCTGCCGTCTTGGTGGCGGAACACCAGCGTCAACGGTTTGCCCGAAGCAAACTCAGTCAAGTCGGCGAAGTCCACGACGTCGCGTTCTTGAATCTTGTCGTAGTCAGCCTCGTTCGCAAAGGTCAGCGCAAGCATTCCCTGCTTCTTGAGGTTGGTCTCGTGAATGCGGGCGAAGCTCTTCACCAAAACGGCGCGCACGCCGAGGTGGCGGGGCTGCATGGCCGCGTGCTCGCGCGACGAACCTTCACCATAGTTCTGGTCGCCGACCACGAGTGTGGGGATGCCCGCTGCCTTGTAGGCGCGTTGCACGGCCGGAACTTCACCGTATTCGCCCGTGAGCTGGTTGAGTACCGTATTGGTCTCGCCATTGAAGGCGTTTACCGCACCGATCAGCGTGTTGTTGGCGATGTTGTCGAGGTGTCCGCGGTAGCGCAACCAAGGACCGGCCATCGAAATGTGGTCGGTGGTGCACTTACCCTGGGCCTTGATGAGCACTTTGGCACCAGTAATATTGGTGCCGTCCCATGCGGCGAAGGGCTCAAGGAGCTGAAGGCGCTGGCTGTCGGTCTTCACATCCACGGATACATGGCTTCCATCTTCGGCCGGAGCTTGGTAACCGGCATCCTCTACCGCGTACCCACGTGCGGGCAACTCGTCGCCACTTGGCGGGTCGAGCATGACGCGCTCACCATTTGCATTCACCAAGGTGTCTTTGAGCGGATTGAATCCAAGGTCACCGGCGATCGCAAGTGCTGTAACGAGTTCGGGTGAACCGACAAACGCGTGGGTGTTGGGGTTTCCGTCGGCACGCTTGCTGAAGTTGCGGTTGAACGAGTGAACAATCGTATTCTTTTCTTGCTTGTCGGCACCTTCACGGGCCCACTGGCCGATGCAGGGTCCGCAGGCATTGGCGAACACTTTACCGCCAATCTCTTCAAATACACCGAGGAGCCCGTCGCGCTCGGCCGTGAAGCGAACCTGCTCGGATCCGGGAGTGATGCTGTACTCCGCGGCTACCGTGAGGCCTTTGGCCTTGGCTTGACGCGCAATCGAAGCCGCGCGGGTCATGTCTTCGTACGATGAGTTGGTACATGAACC
>CAIJMB010000199.1 GCA_903821715.1 uncultured Flavobacteriales bacterium | reverse complement strand
CGTGTTGCCAACAGTCGCTCGATGTATCCAATCGCTTCTAGTGAGATCATACTCGGTAGCAATGAAAGGTGAAACGAACGCTGTACGGCAGAAAGGGCCGGGCTTCCTGGTTGTCGCCACTGATCGGCAAAGCATCCAAGCGCTGTCGATCAAGGTCATGGTAAAAGCCCGTGATCATGCGCGAAGTACCCACCTGAACAGCCAACGGCAGAAAGTCGGGACGATGCTGTGTGGCGTCGGAGAAAACCTCCTGGCTTACCCAAGGCACAATGAAGTTGACCGGATGGATTTTCTTGCCCTCAAACTCCAATGAATACTCACCGAAAGCGGGGATTACCGGCCTATCCACGGGAAAGCGTCCCACTACTGTTGCCTGTAAACCAAAACACGCACGCACATCGCCAGGAAAGCGAAAATCAATAGGCACCACTTGCAGGGGCCGAAACACCTCAATGGTCTTATTTAACCTTCGGATTCCGTTCACGACTCCTGCTCGTTGACCAACCATAAAAAGACCTTAGCTTCATACGGATAGGTGGCTCCCTGGATACCCGCATCTCGGAATCGCCCTTCAAAAGCATTTCCAGATGCTTCGATGTATTCCTCAAAGAGGAAGAATTTTTGGTTTGGAGCCACACCCTGCCCGCAGGTCAGCAACCTGACATCGTGATCGTCGTCGAATACGTCGACGCCTCCCACTTTTAGGCTGAGCGTAGCTCCATATTCCAAAATCGGCTCCGGCAAGGCCACGAAAATGCCACGGATGCGGCGGTAGCTCTTATCGGTCTCACCTGTATAGCGGACCGTTGCTCCCAATGCTCCGACACCAATGCGAATCAATTGAAACTTGTGGTCTTTCATGGCTTATCGCTTATGGGTTTATGCCTTGATTATGACCGTTCCGCGCAAAATGGCCTTCACAAACGTGCTAGCCGGCGCATTGCTGCCCCACTCAAGATTGAACTCAATAGTTTGCTGGTCCTTGATCAGCTTTGGGTTGTCCAGGCTGTAATGACCCACAGGAATTACTTGGCCGGTGGTGTTGAACAACTCATTCGAAGCGTTCTGAATGAGCGTTGCACCGTTTGCAATGAACTCAAACTCTCCGTTGCGCAAGTAATCCGGAATAACCGTGAAGTTTACATCCATCGCGGTCTCGCCGTCGCCGGCAGTTCCGGCCAACAGGGTAAGTCCGTTGAGCAAGAACATATTGCCCTTCTCCAACTTGGCGGATGAAATGTTGCTCATGCCAACCACCTTGTTGTCGTCGTCCTTGAGCATCTTCTGAACCTTGCTACCAGAAATGTCCTTCACAACATAGTAGGCAGCATCTACTGCTTGCAGGCTTTGGCGTGCCAAACCTTCTTGAATCTCCTTGGGGAGCATGTGAAGGCGTTTCTCGAGTTCACCTCGTGAACCGCGCGAAGGTGCTTGGTTACGGTTTTTCGCAAACGTGCGAATCGCCTTGCTAAATGTTTTTTTGGCCTGAGGCGTTGCACCTTCCAAGGCCATGAGCAATTCCTCGTCGCTCACTGCGCCGAGAAGCTGGAATTCGCTCTGGGTTATTTCTCCTAAAGTCATCATGTTGATTTTGGGGTTATTTGATTAAATGATTTCGAATTCGGCGTCTTGGTAAGCACTTACCTCCTCGCCAACGGGATAAGCGTTTGATAGATCCTCAACTGGGGTATAGCTACCGCTGGAAAGGGCAGGAAGATTGGGCTCGTAAGGCTCCATCATGCGCACCGGCTCGTGGTACACACTCATGGGTTCTCCAAGTCCAGACATGCTACCGCCCAGGCCAGCAAGTAGGTCTTTTTTCAAGACCACTTTTACCGTAGAT
>CAIJMB010000198.1 GCA_903821715.1 uncultured Flavobacteriales bacterium | reverse complement strand
GGCCTCGGACTCTTCAATCACCTCGACGAGGCCTTTGCGCGCCATGATGCGAAGCACGAGTTCGTGCGCGGGACTTTGGGGGCGAACTCGGACGCCCGGGCCATCCCCAACCGCTATTTGCGCCTTGCTGGCTAGTTCATGGTAGTGCTGAATCCACGTGGCGAATGGAGGCATGGAGCGTTCCATCTTGCGGGTAAACGCAGATAGCGCTTTAGGCTCAAGTAGTACAATGGCTTGGGCATCGTGACCGTCACGGCCTCCTCGGCCAATTTCTTGATAAAGTGCTTCGGGACTCTCAGGGAGTTCGGTGTGCAGGACTTGCCGCACGTCCGGTTGGTCAATCCCCATTCCGAATGCGGTCGTCGCGACCATCGTTCGCACACTGCCGCTGCTCCAGGCCGTCTGAAGTCGTTCGCGGTCGGAACGCGGCATTCCCGCGTGGTATGGCGCCGCCGGAATTCCGCGGTCTGAAAGGTGCTGGGCCCAGCGGGTAGCCGCGGCACGGCTGCGTACGTAGACAATTTGCCGTCCGTCATAGGGCACGATGGACGCTGCACATGCCGTTGCAATTTCAGAGACTTCGCGCACCGACCAAATGAGGTTTGGACGCGCAAACGATGCCTGAAACACTTGTGGCTGGCGAAGCCCCAGAAGTTGAATGACATCTGCAAGTACGTCAGGGGTAGCCGAGGCGGTGAGCGCGATGCACGGAACTTGGCTGAGCGACTCCCGCAGTTCCTTGAGCTGAGTGTACTGTGGCCTGAAGTCATGGCCCCATTGGCTGACACAGTGGGCCTCATCAATGGCGAGCAGGCGAATGTCCCAGTGCTCAATGATGGCGGTAAAGTTCCGCGAACGGGCGCGTTCGGGCGAAACATAGGCGAACTGAGGCGGACGGCGCTGCAGGTCCATCCAATCCGAGTTTTTGAGGTCTCCGGCGAGTGAACGGGCATCGATTCCGCGCTGGACGAGCTGGGCCACTTGGTCCGACATCAGTGAAATAAGGGGTGAGATCACGATGGTGGTTCCGCCCAAGGCAAGTCCCGGAACCTGAAAGCACAGCGACTTACCGCCTCCAGTGGGCAGCAGGGCTACGGTATCGTGGCCAGAAACTACAGATTCCGCAATCGGGCGCTGCAGCGGCCGAAAGTCGGGATAGCCCCAGACAGCCTGCAGTACCTGCTGCAGGCGATCACTTGCGACCGAGGACATGAAGTATGAATTCTACGCGCTGTTCGACGGAAGCCCGCGGAACCTCAACAAGTTCGTAGCCCAACGCGGAATAGGTCGAAACAAGTGATTCGTGGACTTGAACCGCAGTTTCGAAGGGCTCCCAACGTTCGCCATCGGTGCGGTAAATGGCCTCCCAGGGCGGAAAAATGAAGACTTTATAGTGGTAGGGGTAGGGCGAGGGGTCCATCCACTCGGGGATCTCTTTGTCTCCCGCCTGTAGGTAACTAAGCGTGTCGAGCAGGCTGCGGTCATAATACACATCGCCGCCGTAGTGCTGTGCCTCGGCGTGCTGTGCTGCGCGGAGCTTCCAGATTACTTCTGAAAAGGCCAAAAGGTTGCGCCACGGATCATCTCCACCGAGCTTCGTGCCCTCTTGAGTGATGATGTCCCGCGAGATTTCGTGGAGTACGGGGTACCCAAGCTCCTGAAGGAGTGCGACTACCGAAGTTTTTCCGGTAGATGGCGCGCCAGTGAGCACGATGCGGCGGGTTGTGGTGTTACTTTGAGTCATGGAAGAAGCCAAATTTCGGGAACTACTGGAGCAAAACTACACCTGGCCCGCACTGTACATGTTTAAATTCATTTGTCCCGCAGACAATGAGGCCATTGCCCGCCTTCAGCAGCTCTTCGATCCCGAAGTAGCAGAGATTTCTCTTCGCCCATCCTCAAAAGGTAACTACGTGTCATTTACAGCCAAAGAGCTGATGATTAGCGTAGAAGCAGTAATGCAGCGCTACGAACAAGCCCGGGGTATACCCGGGCTCATCAGTCTTTAAGCGATTGGCTCTTTGCCTTCGGCTGGTTGCTCTTGGCCTTCGTCCGATTGTTCTTTTGAGGTTGGTTCTTTGCCGACCGCTTGAGGCTTCTGAGCTGGCGTAATCACCAAACTCAGTAGCTCAGCGCCTTCGGCACCTGAAAAGACCACGGTGTCTCCGGGATGAAAGGTTCCCTTCACGATTTCTTCAGCTAAAGGGTCTTCGACGTAGCGTTGGATAGCCCGCTGCAGCGGGCGCGCTCCAAACTTCGGGTCAAAGCCCTTGTCGGCCAAAAAGGCCACCGCGCTGTCTTCGAGCTGCACGTGGTACTCCAGAGACTCCATTCGGCGAAGCAAGCTGCGAAGCTCAATGTGAACAATTTTAGCAATGTCTTCTTTTTCAAGCGGTTCAAAGACAATTACGTCGTCAATTCGGTTGAGGAATTCCGGTGCAAACGCTTTCTTCAGCGCAGACTCAATCACCCCTTTTGCAAGGTCTTCAGAACTGTCTTGACGTGTTTTGGTTCCAAATCCGACACCCGTGCCAAAATCTTTGAGCTGGCGCGAACCGATGTTCGACGTCATGATGATCAGCGCGTTCTTGAAGTCCACTTTACGCCCAAGGCTGTCGGTCATGTGGCCGTCGTCGAGCGCCTGAAGCAAAAGGTTGAACACGTCGGGGTGCGCCTTCTCAATTTCATCGAGAAGAACCACCGAATAGGGCTTGCGGCGCACCTTTTCAGTGAGCTGACCGCCCTCTTCGTAGCCCACGTACCCTGGAGGCGCTCCTACGAGCCGCGAAATCGCAAACTTTTCCATGTACTCAGACATGTCGATGCGAATGAGTGCGTCGGCAGAGTCGAAGAGCTGGATCGCGATCTCTTTGGCCAACTGGGTTTTTCCGACGCCTGTGGGTCCTAAAAAGATAAAGGATCCAACGGGTTTGTTGGGATCTTTGAGGCCTGCACGGTTGCGCTGAATGGCGCGAACCACCTTGCGCACGGCTTCGTCTTGGCCGATGATTTTGCTCTTAATGTCTTGCTCCATAGCAGCAAGTTTCGCCAGCTCATCCTTAGACACTTTGCGAACTGGAATTCCGGTCATCATCGACACTACTTCGGCAATGTCGTCCTCAGTCACGGGAGCTCGATTCTTGCGAACCTCTTCGTCCCACTCAGCTTGTACTTGAGCGAGTTTCGTTTCGAGCTGCTTTTCATCGTCGCGAAGCTTAGCGGCCTCTTCGTAGCGCTGCTTTTTCACGACTTCCATCTTTTGCTTTCGCACAGCCTCAAGCTGCTCTTCTAGCTCGCGAACTCCCTCGGGAACCGAAATGGAACCCAAGTGAACGCGGCTGCCGGCCTCGTCGAGGGCGTCGATCGCTTTGTCGGGCAGGAAGCGATCAGGTACATAGCGGACTGTCAGGGAGACACAAGCTGCCAGAGCCTCGTCGGTGTACGCCACATTGTGGTGCTCTTCGTACTTGGGCTTAAGGTTGCGCAGGATTTGCAGGGTCTCATCAGGGGTCGGTGGATCTACCATGACCTTCTGGAAACGGCGCTCCAGCGCACCATCCTTTTCAATGTACTGGCGGTATTCGTCGAGGGTCGTGGCTCCGATGCACTGAATCTCACCGCGCGCCAAGGCAGGCTTGAACATGTTGCTCGCGTCGAGTGAGCCCGTGGCTCCGCCCGCACCCACAATGGTGTGGATCTCATCGATGAACAATATAATGTCGTCGTTCTTCTCGAGCTCGTTCATGAGCGCTTTCATGCGCTCTTCGAACTGACCACGGTACTTGGTTCCGGCGACAAGACTGGCCAAGTCAAGGGTCACGACTCGCTTGCCAAAGAGCACGCGGCTCACTTGCTTCTGAACAATTTTGAGCGCGAGGCCCTCTGCGATTGCGGATTTACCGACACCGGGCTCACCAATGAGGAGCGGATTGTTCTTCTTACGGCGGCTCAGTACTTGACTGACGCGTTCAATCTCTTTTTCGCGGCCCACCACGGGGTCGAGTTTGTCTTCGATGGCCAACTTGGTCAAGTCGCGGCCAAAATTGTCGAGGACGGGCGTCTTGCTTTTGGGCTCGCCGGGCTTGCCGGGGCGCGGAGCGCTTCCGCGCGAAGGCTCATCTTCGTCGTCTTCACCGCTCATCGCTGCGGACGGACTCGTGCCGCGATCGGGCTTGCGATCCTCCATGAAACGGCTCTGGTATTCGGTTTTGACCGTTTCGTAGTCGATTCCAAAGCTGCGGAGCACCGAGGCCACCGGATCGTTCTCGTTGCGCAATATGCAGAGTAGGAGGTGGGCCGTGCGAATGACGGGGCTTCCGTAGAGTTTGGCCTCGAGAAAGGTAGTTTTAAGGGCCTTTTCGGC
>CAIJMB010000197.1 GCA_903821715.1 uncultured Flavobacteriales bacterium | reverse complement strand
GTCGGCGTCCGGTTCGACAGTTTTGGCGCCCTCGGTACCCTTGATTTTCGACCAGTACAGGCCTTTGTGCTCGAGCACCACGACGGGGTTGGGGTCCGCGTAGGCGGCCTTCAGCAATCCTTTGAGGTCGGCCCCGGTCGAGGGGTATACGACTTTGATTCCGCGAATGGCGGTCACGACTGACTCCACGCTTGAGGAGTGAAACGGTCCGCCGCTGCCGTAGGCTCCGATCGGAACGCGCAAAATCATATCAGCCGTCCACTTGCCGTTCGAAAGGTAGTGGGCGCGCGAAAGTTCGGTGAACAGCTGGTTGAGGCCCGGCCAGATGTAGTCGGCGAACTGCACCTCGACGATGGGCTTGAGGCCCACGGCGGCCATGCCCACGGTGCTTCCGACGATGAAGGCCTCTTGGATTGGGGTGTTGAAGACGCGGTCGTCGCCAAACTGCTGGGCGAGCGTGGCGGCCTCGCGAAACACGCCTCCGAGGCGGCGCCCCACGTCTTGGCCGTAGAGCAGGGCTTCGGGGTGGGCGTCGAGGATTTCACGCACGGCAAACAGGGCGCTGTCGACCATCACGGTGCGCTCCCGGCCGGCGGGCTCGCGGGTTCCGCGCTCTTCGGTCACAGGCGTCGGAGCCAGTCGGTGCGTGAACAAATCACTGGGCGTGGGGTCCGGAGCCTCCAATGCGCGCTCGTAGTCAGCCTGCACGCGAGCACGGGCGGCGTCGACTATGGCCTCCAGCTCAGCGGACTTGTGTCCGTCGGCCAGCAAGGCGGCGCGCAGCTTCGGGAAGGGGTCGCGGGCGCGGGCCTCGTCGAGGTCGTCGCGGTACCACTCCATGCGCACTCCTGAGGTGTGGTGGTTCAGCAGCGGAACCTTTGCGTGCACCAGCACCGGGCCCCGCTTTTTGCGCATCATGCGCAGCACGTCTTTGAGGGCCGCATGGCAGGCGGCGTAGTCGGTTCCGTCGACTTGAACGACGTCAATGCCGGGAAATCCCTGAGCGTACTGCGCGGCGTTTGCGGCCCTCGTTTCGGCTGCGTTGGCCGAGATGTCCCAACCGTTGTCTTGAACCAGCACAAGCAGGGGGAAGCGTTTAAGCGCAGCCATTTGAAGCGCTTCACTCACTTCGCCCTCGGTCATGGCCGCGTCGCCGATCGAGCAGACCGAGATTGGCTTGGCTCCGCCCCACTCGGCCGTAAGGCCCTGCTTTTCGCGGTACTGAATGCCCATGGCGGCTCCGGCCGCCGGAATCGCCTGCATGCCCGTGGCCGACGACTGGTGCGGAATTTTGGGCTTGTCGGCGTCGCGCAGCGACGGGTGGCTGTAGTAGGTGCGCCCGCCCGAGAAGGGGTCGTCGCGCTTGGCCAGCAGCTGCAGCATGAGGTCGTAGGGCGTCATTCCGATGCCCAGAAGCATCGCATCGTCGCGGTAGTAGGGGTACAAAAGGTCGTTGGGCTCGAGTTGGGTTGCCAGCGCCAGCTGAATCGCCTCGTGCCCGCGCGCCGTGGCGTGCACGTAGGTCGCCGTCACCTCTTTGTTGGCCTCGTACAGCTCGGCCATCGACTTTGCCGTAGCCATCAATTCAAACGCGTGAAGTGCGGAACCTTTTTTCATTTTTTGCCGAATTCGTAGGTGAGCCCAAGGCCCATAAACTGTTTGGTTTGGATGCCCGAGGCGTCCAGCTTGCCGTCAGCATTCGTATCGCGCAGCAGGACGTCGCGGTCAAAGAGATTTTGGCTCCGAAGCGTGATGCTAAGCGGCCCCTTATTCTTGTATACCAGCAGCAAGTCGCTGTCGAGGTCTACGCTGAACGGATCCTGCAAGTAGTTCGCAAAGGCGTTCAGGCGAAGGTCCATTTTGATTCCGCCCTTGAACGAACGCTGAAAGCGTGCATTTCCATACAATCCCAATTCTTGGCGGAACCGCTGACCCGGCAAAAGACCAAACCCACCGTTTGCGCTGAGGGCGCTGTCCAGAACCCACGTAAATTTCGCCGTAACAGGCGACGCGTACAGGTCCAAGCCGTCCGTCTTGTGGGTGAGCCCGAGTCCGGCGATTCCGTAGGCGGGCGCAAAGGCGCGCGACACATAAACCGTATCACCAGGTTTAGCAAACCCCTTGACAAACTGTGTTTTAAAGCTTGAGAATCCCGAAACCTTCCAGAGCGGATCTTCGCGCAAGAGGTAGTCAAATCGGGCGGCATACTCGAGCTTGTCGTCGATTTTTCGCGCAACCCCCTCTTGAATGTTGAGGCTGTAGGTAGCGTCCAAAAGCTGTTCCCAACGCCACTTTCCGCGCACGGCGATGGCCTGCTGGCGTACGATGGCTCCGGCGGCGAGGTTGTTCTGGCCACCGGCGTTCCATTGGCGCAGCACGGTTTGGTTGAAGCTCACCCCATAAATGGCCGGAAACGACCACTGGGTTGTGTCGCTCGCGGCCCACATACTGCCGCTGATGAGGCCCAAGGCCAAAAGCAGCAGGCGCCTCACGACTTCGTCAGAATGGCTTGAATTCGAGATTGCGCGTCGTCGGTGCGAACCAGGCGACCTGAAATGGCGGCGCGCTCCAAAAGGAGTTCGCCCCAGTGCTCGGTTCCGTGCCACAGGGCGTGCTTGAGGGCCACTGTGGCCTCTACGGACTGGCCCGCAAGGAGCTCGGCCAAGGCATCCACAGCCGCGTCCAGGGCTGCGGCGTCGTCGACGACCTGTGCGTAGAGCCCGTGCTGCTGGGCCCAGGCGGCGCTGCGAAATTCCGTGGCGTCAATGGCCAACTGGCTCATGGCGCTCAGGCCCATTTTGCGCTCCACTGCGGGACCGACCACAAAGGGGCCGATGCCCACTGCGAGCTCGCTCAACTTGACCGCGGCGTGCTGGGTTGCGATGCAGTAGTCCACGGCCGAGGCCAG
>CAIJMB010000196.1 GCA_903821715.1 uncultured Flavobacteriales bacterium | reverse complement strand
CTCAACGCATACCAGGCAGCAGCGACCGATCCCGAAGCATTTTGGAGCAATGTAGCCGAGCACTTTCGCTGGAAGCGCAAATGGGACAAGGTGCTTGAATGGAATTTTGAGGAGCCTCGAATTGAATGGTTTAAAGGCGCCCAGCTCAACATTACCGAGAATTGCCTTGACCGGCACCTCGACGCCCGCGGAGACCAACCCGCATTGATTTTTGAGCCCAACGATCCAAGTGACCACGCTCGGGTTCTCTCGTACCGCGAATTGCACTTTAAAGTGATGCAGTTTGCCCAAGTGCTTAAAAACAACGGTGTTCAGAAAGGGGATCGGGTCTGCCTCTACATGGGGATGATTCCGGAATTAGCCATTGCGGTGCTCGCCTGCGCCCGAATTGGCGCCGTGCACTCGGTCGTATTTGGCGGATTCAGCGCCCAATCTATTGCGGACCGAATCAACGACGCGCACGCCAAAGTGGTGGTCACCTGCGACGGAGCATACCGCGGAGCCAAAGTGATTCCGCTCAAGTCGGTAGTGGACGATGCCATCATGGCCTGCCCTTCGGTCGAAAAAGTCATCGTGTCCACCCATACCCGCACGCCGGTTTCAATGATCAAAGGCCGCGATGTGTGGTGGGAGGACGAGATCAAGAGGGTCGAGTCTATGGGAAACCCCTATGTAGAGGCCGAGACGATGGACGCCGAGGACGTACTGTTCATTTTGTACACCAGCGGTTCAACCGGCAAGCCCAAAGGCGTGGTGCACGCCTGTGCCGGATACATGGTGTGGACAGCCTACACGTTTGTCAACGCCTTTCAGTACCAACCTGGCCAAGTTCATTTCTGTACGGCCGACATCGGTTGGATTACCGGGCACAGCTACCTGATATATGGCCCGTTGAGTGCTGGAGCCACCACGCTGATGTTTGAAGGCGTGCCGACGTGGCCGGATGCCGGACGTTTTTGGGACATTGTGGACCGCCACCAGGTGAATGTTTTGTACACGGCTCCGACCGCCATACGAAGCTTGATGGGTTTTGGCGAGGAGCCCCTTCGCGGCAAGAAGCTAGATAGTCTTAAGGTGCTCGGAACCGTCGGTGAGCCCATTAATGAAGAGGCGTGGAACTGGTACGACACGCACATCGGAAAGGGAAAGTGCCCGATTGTTGACACTTGGTGGCAGACTGAAACCGGGGGGGTACTGATTACCAACCTGGCGGGCGTGACTCCGGCCAAGGCCACGTTTGCCACGCTTCCGATGCCCGGCGTAGAGCCCTTGCTGGTTGACGAGCACGGTTCTGAAGTTCACGGCAACGGGGTGAGCGGCAATCTCTGTATTCGCAAGCCGTGGCCAGGGATGCTTCGCACCACGTACGGCGACCACGAGCGCTGCCGGCAAACCTACTTCAGTGCCTATCCGGGGCTGTACTTCACCGGTGACGGCTGCTTGCGCGACGAAGACGGTCACTACCGAATTACTGGGCGAGTAGACGACGTGCTCAACGTGAGCGGGCACCGCATCGGAACCGCCGAAGTCGAAAACGCCCTTAACATGCACTCCGGTGTGGTGGAGTCAGCGGTAGTAGGGTTTCCACACGACATCAAGGGTCAAGGCATTTACGCCTACGTGGTCTTTCAGGGATTCCATGACGACGAAAACCTAACGCGCCAGGATATATTGGCGACGGTGAGCCGCGTGATTGGGCCCATCGCCAAGCCTGACCAAATTCAGTTCGTCAGCGGGCTGCCCAAAACGCGT
>CAIJMB010000195.1 GCA_903821715.1 uncultured Flavobacteriales bacterium | reverse complement strand
TCAACCAGCAACTAGCAACTAGCAGCTTGTGGCTAGCAACCTCAATGCCCGTGCCCCGCGTAGCCGCTCAGTACAAATCCGGCGGCGATTCCGACCAGAACGACGGCCCAGGTGCGCAGCGGAATCCGGTGGTCTTTTTGGGTCTCAAAAAGGATGGTGCTTGACACGTGCAAAAAGATTCCGACCACGAGGCTGCCCACGACGACGTCGACGTGCGGATGCTCGGGAATCAATAGGCCGGCCGCAGCGCCCAGCGGGGCAGCGATTCCGAGGGCGGCCATGGCTAAGGTTCCGCGCCGTGCATCGGTGCCCTCGTGCTGCAGCCAGTGGGCCACCAAGGCAGCGATGGGCAGGTTGTGCACGCCAAGCGACACGACAAAGGCGGTTTGGGCGCCTTCATTCAGGCCAAAGAGCGGAACCGCCTCCGCAAACGAGTGAATCCACAGTCCAATAAATGCGGGCCAGGGGTTGCCGTGCCCGTGGGTGTGCCCGTGCTCGAGGCCCTTAGACAGCCCGTCGAGCGCGAACTGCAGAAAGTATCCGACGACGATCCACAGCCCCCAGGTGCTGCTCGGAACCGACTCGTGCTCACTCGCCTCGGCGAGCTCGGGCATCCACAAAAACACGGTGACGGCAAAAAGAAAGGCTCCCGAAAAGGCGTTGGTGGTCGCCAGCCACGTCTTTGGAACGATTTTGCGCCCCAACCACGCGCCCAGCACAAGTGGTAGCGCAAGTCCGATCAGTAGCAAGATGTCGTTCATGCCGCAAAAGTACGCCCAATGGCGATGCAACGCGGGCTTTGGGGTGTCCACAGGCTGCCGTCGTAGTCGCCCAAAAACTGCACTGAGTGAAGGCCTGCCGCCGCAAAAAGTGCCTCAAAATCGCTCCGGTCGAGCAGCATGACGCGCTCGCTGAACTCCGTGGTGGTCGCTCCGTCGCGAATGGCGATTGACTTGTGAACAAACGGCTCTTCGATCCAACGACGCACGTGAAATTCGACGTGGCGGACTTCAATTCGGTCTTCAGAAACAAGGTTCGCACGCACCTCAACGGCGTTCATAAAGTCCATGACGAGCGCTCCGCCCGGGGTCAGCGCCCGAGCCATGTGCGCGATGGCCAGCTGGTGGGTGGCGAGGTCGTCGAAAAATCCAAAGCTGGTGAACCAATTCACGACCGCGTCGTACGGTGGTTGGGGCAGGGGGTTGAGCATGCTACCCACAAAAAGTTCGGCGTCGATGCCTTTTTGGGCGGAACCGGCCCGCGCTTCGGCGACCCGGTGGGCAGCGAGGTCGATTCCCGCCACGCGGTAGCCCAATTCAGCGAGGGGCCAAAGGTGGCGTCCGCGCCCGCAGCCCACATCAAGTATGCGTGCGCCCGGCTTTAGGTGGAGCAGTCCCACTACGTTTTGCACCGCCTGCTGCGCCTCGTCTTCAGAACGGTGCGCATACAGCATTGGGTAGTAAGGGGAGTCAAACCACATGGCGGCAAAAGTAACCCCTTGTTGGCTACTCGTTGCTAGCTGCCCCAAAGGTTGTAAAGGGCGCGTGCCGCGCCAAAGACCACGGCGGCCATGACGACCCAGCGTACGGCGGGTTGGGCGGCCGGAATCCGCACGACGTAGCGCGCTCCGAGCCATGCTCCGAGGGCTGAACCCACGGCCAGCCAGAGTGCGGCGCTCCAGATGATGTCGCCCATAAATAGGTAGATGAGGGTGGCCGGCAGGGCGAGCACTAAGGCTAAGATGAGTTTGATCACATTGGCGTCGCGCAAGGTCCAGCGCTGCACTAGTACGAGGGCGGCGAGCATCATGATTCCGATGCCCATTTGCACGAATCCGCCATAAAGACCAATAGCAAAAAAGGTTAGCCAGCTCATTAGGCTGCCTTCGCGGCGTTCGCCCACAGCTAGCCAGCGCGAGGGCTTGGTGAAGAGCGTAAAGAGCATGGCGGTCATCACTAAGGCGATGCTGGCCTCCATAAAGGTGGGCGAGGCGAGGCTGCCGACGACGCCCCCCAGCAGGCTGCCCGCAAAAGTGGGCAGGGCCAGGCGACGGCTGGCGCGCATTAGGAAGCGTTTGCGGCGCGACGGACGTACGCTCAGCACCGCCGTGACGGTTTGGGCGAGTACCCCGACACGGTTGGTGGCGTTGGCCACGGATCCGTTCAGGCCCGAGCCGAGCAGCAGCGAGAGGGTTATGGCGGAGCCGTTACCCGCCAAGGTGTTGACCACCCCGGCGACGAGTCCGCCGGCGAAAAAAAGGAGGTCGTGGACCATGGCGGCAAAGGTAGGGGATGTACTTTAGCACACATGAATAAAAGCTTGTTTGCCCTTGGAATTCTGGGCCTCGCGGCCTGCCAAAGTGAGCCTGAAG
>CAIJMB010000194.1 GCA_903821715.1 uncultured Flavobacteriales bacterium | reverse complement strand
CAAAATTGAGGCCACGGACTTCGGTAGACGGGATTTTTTTACGTATCTTTGCAGCCCCAAAGAAAATTCGTTATGTACGCAATTGTAGAAATAGCAGGGCTGCAGTACAAAGTGCAAAAAGACCAGCGCGTGTACGTGAACCGTTTGCAAAGCCAAGAAGGTGAGTCGATTTCATTCGACCGCGTCCTTCTAGCTGAAGACAACGGAACCGTAAGCGTCGGCGCCCCCGTTATCGAAGGAGCTGTAGTTTCAGCAACCCTTCTCAAGCACCTTCAAGGTGACAAGGTTATCGTGTTCAAGAAGAAGCGCCGCAAGGGCTACGAAAAGAAGAACGGTCACCGCCAGGCCCTGAGCCAAATCTTGATCACAGACATTAGCTTGTCTGGAGCCAAGAAAAAGGCCACTGCCAAAAAAGTTGAAGCCACCGAAGAGGTAGCTGTCGAGCCCAAAAAGAAAACCACGAAGGCTGCCAAGACTGAGGCTGCTGAATAATTCGATTGAACCATGGCACACAAGAAAGGTGTAGGTAGTTCCAAGAACGGACGCGAATCAGCGTCCAAGCGACTGGGTGTAAAAATCTTTGGTGGTCAGCCCGCTTCGGCCGGTTCGATTATCGTCCGCCAGCGCGGCACACAACACAATCCCGGCACCAATGTCGGAATTGGTAAGGACCACACGCTGTTCGCGCTGAGCGAGGGCATCGTAGAGTTCCAAAAGAAAGCCGGAAACAAGAGTTTCGTTTCGGTCGTTCCCTTTACCGAGGGCGGCGAGGCTTAATTAGTTGTTTCTAAGTTTACCAACCCCCTGAAGCTTCGGCGCCAGGGGGTTTGTAGTTTTGTACCTGTTCTACGATTATGCTGACGCTTCACACCATCCGCACCAACCCTGAGGCCGTGATTACCGCGCTCGCCAAGCGCAACATCAATGCCCGTCCCGCTATTGAGTCACTGCTTGCCTTGAACGAGCAGCGCCGCCGCATTCAAACCGAAACCGAAACACTTCAAGCCGAAGCCAACCGCCACGCCAAAGAGATCGGGGGGTTGATGCGCGACGGACGTACCGACGAGGCCAATTCAGTTAAGGCCCGTACCACCGACATTAAGTCGCAGATTCAAGGCTTCGCGAGTGAACTCGAGCTGCTCGAAGGCCAAGAGCGCGAACACCTTTTGCGCCTGCCCAATATGCCGCACGATTCCGTGCCGGCAGGCAAGTCCGCTGAAGACAACGTGGTGGTGAGCGAATGGAGCCCGGAATGGTCGCTGGCCGAACATGCGGTTCCGCACTGGGAATTGACCGAACGCTACAAGCTCATCGATTTTGAGCGCGGCGTCAAGGTGAGCGGAGCGGGATTCCCGTTCTACACCGGGCAAGGCGCACGACTGCAGCGCGCCATGATCCAGTTCTTTTTGGACCGCAATACGGCGGCGGGTTACCTCGAGGTACAGCCTCCGCACTTTGTGAATGCGGCTTCGGGCTATGGGACCGGCCAGTTGCCTGACAAAGACGGCCAGATGTACCATGTCGGCGAGGACCAGCTGTACGCGATTCCGACGGCAGAAGTACCCGTGACCAACATGCTGCGCGACGAAATCGTTCCAGAGGCAGACCTGCCGGTGAAACTGACGGCCTACAGCCCCTGCTTTCGCCGCGAAGCCGGCTCGTACGGCAAAGATGTGCGTGGCCTGAACCGCCTGCACCAGTTCGACAAAGTGGAGATCGTGTGCGTGGAGCACCCCGAGAAGTCCTACGACCGCCTCGAGGAGATGGTCGCCCATGTGGCCGGATTGCTTCAGGACTTGGAGCTCCCCTACCGTGTGCTGCGCCTTTGCGGCGGAGACATGGGATTCACCTCAGCGCTGACCTACGACTTTGAGGTCTGGTCTGCGGCCCAAGAGCGCTGGCTCGAGGTGAGTTCCGTGAGCAACTTTGAGACGTTTCAGACCAACCGCTTGATGCTGCGCTACCGCAGCGAAGCCGACGGAAAGCCGCACTTGGCCCACACCTTGAACGGGTCGTCGCTGGCGCTTCCGCGTGTGGTTGCCGCGTTACTAGAAAACAACCAAACGGCCGAGGGCATTCGGATTCCGAAGGCACTGGCCGCATATACTGGATTTGAATGGATTCGTTAGTACTGCGCGCCGCAGCTTTAGGGCTGGCGGCCTTAAGCTTAGTAGGTTGTGGCCGTCGCGGACCGCTCGGGGACGAGGTAATGGCGCTGCGCACCACCGTCGATTCGTCGAACACGGTGCTGCAGTCACTCGACAGCGCTGAATTCATGAATGCGTTCAACCGGATGGAGCGCCACATTGAAATCGCCAAGACGAAGACGTACGATTCCGCGCGTGATTCGATTTTTCGCGAGGACTTTGAATGGCTGCGCAACAGCCACCGCGCCCTCTTTAAGTTCGAATCCTTGCGCCGCGGCGAAGAGTGGGACCGCCTCTTGATTGCCTCGCGCAACCAACTGGACGCGCTGCACCACGACTGGAGCGAGCGGCTGCTTAGCGAAGATTCGACGCGGCTTGGGCTAGAGATGGAGAAGAACACGGTGCTTCCGCTTTTGGCCACCATTCACACGCGACTGGACGAAGTCCGGTTTGTACTCAAGCAAAACGACAGCCTGGACCTGCACTTTCAGCGCTTGTGGGACAACTGGGACGCCGCCAAGTAATGTACACCTACAACGTCACGGTGAGTGTGGACGCGAGCGTTCACGAGGAATGGCTCGAGTGGATGCTCGGCACGCACATGCCCGAAGTACTAGCGACCGGGATGTTTGCCGATGCCATCTTGCACGAGGTTCTGGTCGACGAAGAGTCCGGCCCCACCTACGCCGCACAGTACCGCTTTCGGGATTTAGAAGACCTGCAGCTGTACCAGCAGGTCCACGCCCCTGGGCTTCAAGAAAAGTCGGCCGCCAAATTTGGATCTAAGGCGTTGGCCTTTCGCACGATCCTTCGAACGATCGACCAATTGGACGGACCGGTGATTCCGCCCTCTCTGTAGTATGGGAGCGCCCAGCCGTCCGGAGTTCGTCGTCGCCACGCTGCCTAACGGGCTGCGCTGGGTGCACCAACCTACGGCTTCGCCCACGGGCCACATTGGGTTGCACCTCAAGGCGGGTTCGCGGGACGAATCACGCGACGACGAGGGCCTCGCCCACTTCACCGAGCACTTGATTTTCAAAGGCACTGCGCGGCGTAAGGCGTTTCACGTACTGAGTCGTTTGGAAGGCGTTGGCGGCGAATTAAACGCCTATACGGGCAAGGAAGACACCTTGCTCTACGCGAGCTTTATGGTCGAGCACTACCGCCGCGCTATGGACCTTCTCTTTGACATCGTCAAGCATGCCTCGATCCCGGAGCGCGAGGTTCCCAAAGAGCGCGAAGTGATTCTCGACGAAATGGACGGCTACAAGGACAATCCGTCTGAAGCGCTGTTTGACGAGTTCGACGCCCTGCTCTACCCGGATCACCCGCTTGGAATGAACATTTTGGGCCGCCGCGATACCGTGTCTCGCTTTGAGCGCGCCGACGTGCTGCGCTTCATTAGCGCGCTGTACCGGCCCGAGCATGCAGTACTGAGTTCCGTAGGCGGAATTTCGGTAGCCCGTTTCGCGCGGCTGGCCGAGGAGTTCGGCGGAACCTGGACCACCGAAGGTTCCGCACCCCAACGCGTGGACGCGCCCAAGCCGGCTCGCTTTAACGTGAGCATCGAAAAAGAAATTAACCAAAGTCATTTGGTGCTGGGCGGAGAGGCTCCGACGGTGCACGAAGACGACTACACCGCGGCCGTACTGCTGAACAATGTGCTCGGCGGCCCCGCCATGAACAGCCGGCTGAACATGAACATTCGCGAGCGCCACGGCATCGCCTACCAGATCGAGAGCTTCATCAACGCCTACGTCGACGGCGGGCATTGGGGCGTTTATGCCGGAACCGACCTCGAAACCGTGGACCGCGCAGAGCGACTGATTCGCAAGGAACTCGAAGCACTTCGCCAAGGCCTGACCCCACGCGCCCTCGAGCAAGCGAAGCTGCAGCTTCTCGGCCAAATGGCGCTTGCCCAAGAGAGCGGCCAGGGACTGATGACGGGCCTCGGCAAATCACTCCTCGTGTACGATCGCATCGACCGCTTTGACGAACTGGTGACCAAGGTGAACTCGCTGACGGTGGCGCAGCTGCGCGACGTGGCCGAACGCATGTTTGATCCCGCGGGGATTAGCCGTTTGCGCTACCTTGGAACGCTTTCTGAGTAACTGTCCATGGAATTTCTGCCTCCCGAAATCGACGACTACGCCGGACTTTTTACGGCGCCCCCCTCGCCCCTGCTCGAGCGTATTGAGCGCGAAACCTGGCAGCAGGTGCTGATGCCGCGCATGTGCAGCGGACACCAGCAGGGTCGGTTCTTGAGCCTGATCAGCATATTGGTGGGTCCGCGCCGAATTCTTGAAGTCGGAACCTACACCGGCTATTCCGCCCTGTGCATGGCCGAAGGCCTGGCACCCGATGGCCGTTTGGTGACCATGGACGTCAATGCCGAGCTCGAAACTCGGGTACGCGGGTACTTCGCAGACTCGCTGTTTGCCGCCCAACTCGACTTCAGGGTTGGCGACGCGCGCGAACTGATTCCGCAGCTCGACGAAACCTGGGACCTCGTCTTTTTGGACGCCGACAAGGAGAACTACATCACCTACTACGAAATGGTGGTGGATCGCGTGCGTCCCGGCGGACTCATTCTCGCCGACAACGTGCTGTGGAGCGGAAAAGTGGCCGACCCCAACATCAGCGACCACGAGACTGATGCCCTGCGCGCCTATGTGCAGCATGTGGCTGCCGACCCGCGGGTGGAGCACCAGCTTTTGCCTTTTAGGGACGGGGTGATGGTCGCGAGGAAACGGTAGCCGCAACACTATAGTAAGTTCTTAACCGACGCGTCTCGTACCAAACTAATGAGATGACAGTAGTTTGCACCATTCAAAAATTATTAGATTCGCTACGTGAATAATGTCGATCGATTTCTAACTTTTCTACGAGCCGCCGAAATAGAAGGCATAATCTCGCTTACCATAAATTGGACTCCACAGGTAGTACGGCATGAAAGTCAACACAGATAAGAGCTTTGCCTTCTTGAGGCTGTGGTTGATCGTTCCACTTCTTTTCATTTTACACCACCAGGCAATTGCGCAAATAGTAATTAACGAGGGAAGCAACAGAAATTACCCAACCCTTACGGACGAAGACGGTGATTACGAAGATTGGATCGAAATCCATAATGCTGGGAACACCCCAGTTGACTTATACAACTACAGCCTGAGCGACAATGCGAGTCCTGGGGAGTGGGTGTTTCCGCATCGGGTGCTTAATCCCGGGGGATTCCTCGTTGTTTTTTGCAGTGGCAAAAACCGCTTTGAAACAACTCCATTTACCAAAGTAGTTTCCGATTCAGCTTTTCAGCCGGGGTCTGGCTGGAATGCACACCAATTCGAAACTCCCTTCTTTTGGGACGGTCAATCAAACCTTGTTATTGACGTTTGTTCCTACAACGATTTTTACACCGAAAACTCGATACACCTTCAAAGCGCTACTTCATACAACTCTTCAATTAGCGCTTTTATTGATGGAAGCTCTGCGAGCGTACTCAGCATTGGAAGCACCGCTAAAATGCGTCCCAACATGCGACTTAACAATGCGGTAATTGGCTCGGGAAACTCTACCAATGGTGCCTACGACTACCCCGCACCCTATGGCAACTGGTATTGGTCTGCACGGCATCAATTTCTGGTTCCCGCAAGTGAATTAACTGCCGCTGGATTAGTGGCGGGAAGCATTGACTCACTTTCATTCAGCGTATCGACTCCTAATTCAGTGAGCTATTCTTGGATCGATTTAAGCATTTCCCACACGCAATTAGGCTCGTTAGAAAATTCATTTTTAAAGTTATCGGGCAACTACAACCACACGAACTTTAAAATTAGTAGAGATGGCGAAGTGATAACGCTATTCAACCCATCGGGCAGCCCCATTAGCGCCTTAAATGTTCAATGTGGTCCCGCAATTGGAGTTAGTGTAGGTTGTCTTCCCGATGCTGCTGTACCAAACTCTAAGCTTTTTAGCCTACCGACGCCCGGCACAAGCAACAACCTATCGATTCCTTCAGACGGCATGGCGATGGAGCCCGTTTTTTCGCGCGGCAGCGGGATTTACCAAACCCCAATTTCAGTGAGCATTTCGGACTTGAATTCGCCGAATTCGAGAATCTTTTACACGACAGACGGCAGCGACCCCGATACCAACTCGCTGCTTTGGGGCGGTACTCCTATTTTTATTTTTCAATCGGGTGCACTAAAAGCTCGGGCCTTTGCCGACGGGCGCCTTCCAAGCATCATCAAAACTGCGAGCTACCTGCTCAATGTAAGCCACGTCACCCCCATTATTTCTGTGGTTACAGACAATGAAAATCTTTTTGGGCCAACGGGTATGTTTGACAATCCAACACTAGACCTACTCAAGCCTGCCTCAGTGGACTACTTTGACTCTACATCTCAGCATAAACTGCAGTTTAGCGGCCGAACTGGAATAATGATGGACGGCGGGTGGGGCGGTTCTCGATACAATCCCCAAAAGTCGTTCAGAATCAAATTTGACCACAGTGTGCTTGGAGAAGGACCAATTACTGGACCCATTATTCCAGGCCGGCCAAATAGAACAACTTTTAGTGATTTTTACCTGAGAAATGGAAGCAATCAGTATTTGCGACTTCCCTATAAAGATGCCGCCCAGGTTAAAATTGCGGGAGAAGGCAACAATAACTACTACTCTGCTTGGAGACCCGTAACTGTTTATCTAAATGGTGCCTACTGGGGTCTTTATGAGCTGAGGGAGAAATTAAACATTGAAATGTTTGAACAATTAGATGGCGCAGACCCAGATTCGGTTGAAATTCTGGGTTCCACGTCACAGTACGGTTTCGTGCTTCGAGCCATCGAGGGTTCTACCCAGTCATTTTATGATTCCTACGACAGCTTGCTGCAGATTGACCCATCTGATACCACTTTTTGGGCTGAAGCTGACCGGCACTTTGACATGAAGTACTACACCGACTATATCATCGCCGAAAGCTGGATGGACAATGGTGACTGGGCTTTCGGCTACAACAACCTTAAGCTTTATCGATCAGACGCGACAGACTTCCGATGGAGATACTGCCTAATGGATCTCGAAATGGGATTGCTGCCCAGCGATGACCCCAACTCCAACTGCAGTAGAAATTTTTTAGCTTCACTTACTGCCGCCGACACCAATAATCCCCATTTAAATATTTGGCTTCGAGGCATGCGAAACGATCGATTTAGGCACTACTTCATCAACCGATTTGCCGATCAAATGAATACCCAGTTTTTACCTTCTCGCGTGCTGGCTGTTGAGAATTCAATGTTTAATCAGACGATTTTGGAGATGCCTAAGCACTACCAGCGTTGGGGTGATGCAAATAATGTTCCCGTGCAGCTCAGTGAATTGTACCAGACCCATTTGCTCTTTCAGAGTGAGTTGTCATGCCGCTCCGAGCAGGTGCGCAACCACATTCAAAGCGAATTTCAATTACCCCAGCAAGTTGACCTGACCCTTGATGTGTACCCTTTGTTTTCGGGAAGCATAACCGTCAGTACCGTAACACCTGAGGCCTACCCTTGGACCGGTACGTACTTTGATGGCATCCCAATAAAGATCGAGGCTCGGGCAAAGAATGACTATACGTTTTCTCACTGGGAATCAAACGATCTGATTGCGGATACCCTAAACCCGGTTTTTATCGATACATTGAAGACAAACGCTACCGTTTTTCGAGCTCACTACAATTCCACATCATCGAATCCTGAAGTTTTTGCTATTTATCCCAATCCATCTTCGGCTGGCATAACTATTAAGCCGATTCTCCCCATCGGCAGTTTAGAAACCCTAACCTTTATTGATCTGCTTGGTCGAGTATTTTTTGTTCCATTTGAAGTCGTCGGATTCAACGAATACACCCTTGACGTGTCTGCACTTTCTAAGGGTCACTACATTATCCGCTACCTGTCGCAAACCGGCACTTCATTTCACTCCAAGTTTATTAAGCTTTAGGCGGAACTCATCCACCAAAAATTCCGCGCACGTACTCTAAATCCTCAGTACTGTCCACGCCGATGCCTGCGGCAGCGACCTCGGCGCTGTAGATAGGGAATCCGGATTCGTGCCAACGGAGCTGCTCGAGGCGTTCGCGGAGTTCGCCGGGTGTGGGCTGCAGCGCGACCAGCTGGGGAAGGACGGCGGCGCGGAATCCGTACATGCCCACGTGGCGCCAAGCCTGGATGCTGCAGCACTCGGGGCTTCGGCTGAAGCTGGTGCACAGGCCGTCGGGCAGGCGCTGTACAAAGCAGTTGTTGGGGGACGATAGGTCGGCGGCGCGGGCGGGCGTTACGAGGGTTCCGATGCGGACCTCAGGGCGGCGCATGAGGCGCACCAGGGTTTCGAGGTCGTGCGCTTGCACGAGGGGTTCGTCGCCTTGAACGTTGAGGACGATTTCGGGGCGTGGACCCTCCCAGTGGGCGAGGACTTCGGCGGTGCGGGCGGTTCCGTTGGGGCAGTCGGGCGAGGTCATGCGCACGCGGCCTCCGAAGGCAAAGACGGCGTCGGCGATGCGTGCGTCGTCGGTGGCCACTAGGGCAGGAAGGACGGCCGAGACGCGTTCCCAGACGTGCTGAATCATGGGCTTGCCGGCAATGTCCGCCAAGGGTTTGCCCGGAAGGCGGGTGCTGGCGTAGCGGGCCGGAATGACGGCAAGAACCTCAGTCATGCGGGCGGTCAGGCTCCGTACTGGGCGCTGTAGTAGTCTAGGTAGGCTCCGCTGGTGACGTTGCGCAGCCAGGTTTTGTTCGAGAGGTACCAGTCGATGGTTTCGCTGAGGCCCTGCTCGAAGGTCACGGACGGCTTCCAGCCGAGTTCGCGGTGGATTTTGGTGGCGTCGATGGCATAGCGCTTATCATGGCCTGGGCGGTCCTTGACAAAGGTGATGAGTTGGGCGCAGTCGCCCTCGGGGCGGCCGAGCTTGGCGTCCATGGTGCGGCACAAAAGGTGCACGAGGTCGATGTTCTGCCACTCGTTCCATCCGCCGATGCAGTAGGTTTCGCCGTTGCGCCCGTCGTGGTAGACGGCGTCAATGGCAGAAGCGTGGTCCTTGACGTAGAGCCAGTCGCGCGTGTACTTGCCGTCGCCGTAGACCGGCAGCGGCTTGCCCTCGATGATGTTGTGAATCATGAGCGGAATCAGCTTCTCGGGGAAGTGGTTCGGTCCGTAGTTGTTGGAGCAGTTCGAGATGACGATCGGCAAGCCGTAGGTCTCATGGTAGGCGCGCACAAAGTGGTCGCTACTGGCCTTGGAGGCGCTGTAGGGGCTATTGGGGCTGTAGGGGGTCTCTTCGGTGAAGAAGCCTTCGGCGCCAAGGGCTCCGAATACCTCGTCGGTCGAAATGTGGTAGAAGCGCTTGCCCTCCATGGCTCCGGCCCACGCTGTGCGGGCGGCGTTGAGTAGGTTGACGGTGCCAATGACGTTGGTCTCGACAAAGGCCATTGGATCAGTGATGGATCTGTCCACGTGGCTCTCGGCGGCAAGGTGAATAATGCCGTCGGGCTGGTAGCGGTCCACGAGGTCCTGAACGGCGGCGGCGTCGCGGATGTCGACGCGCTCAAAGCGGTAGTTGGCGGCCTGGTCGACGTCCGCGAGGTTTTCAAGGTTGCCGGCGTACGTCAGCGCGTCAACGTTGACGATGGTGGTCTCGGGGTAGCGCTGTACAAAACGGCGAACGACGTGCGAGCCGATAAATCCGGCTCCGCCGGTAATGAGGACTGTGGGCATCAGGGAGCGATAATGAGGGTTTGGCGGTGCAAAATTAGGGGTTCCGTCTGCTCCCACCATTCACCCCAAAAGCCGATTCGTACCCAATATGT
>CAIJMB010000193.1 GCA_903821715.1 uncultured Flavobacteriales bacterium | reverse complement strand
CACCGCCAGCGCTAACCAAGCGCACTGAAACCAGCCCCCCGGGCTGGTTTTTTTTTGGATGCAGCGCACCGAGTCAAACCTCGTGTATAGCGAGGCGTGCTGCATCCAAAAAAGTCGTCGTCGCGACGCACGTCGACACAGTGCGCTTGTGTTGCGTTGAGCTACCCACCACGGGAACGCCGAAGGCAATCCCGTTCCCACCCCAAGGGAACGCTGAAGGCAATCCCGTTCCCACCCCAAGGGAACGCCGAAGGCAATCCCTACCTTCGCAGCCTAACCCTTACCAAACCATGCTCCACGTCGGCCTCACCGGATCCATAGGCAGCGGAAAATCCACCGCCGCTAAAGCCTTTGAAGAACTCGGAATCCCCGTCTACTTCGCCGACGACGCGGCCAAGCGCCTGATGACTGAATCCGCACCGTTGCGCGACGCTATCGAGGCCGAATTTGGCCCCGGAATCTACCTTGACGGCGTGCTGCAGCGCAAGGAACTCGCGGCGCGCGCCTTCGCCACCGACGAAGCCACTCAGCGCATCAACGCCCTGGTGCATCCGGCGGTTCACGACGACTTTGTCGCATGGTTTGCCGCCCAGACAGCACCCTACGCCGTGCGCGAGGCCGCCATTCTCTTCGAATCAGGAACCTACCAAAACTGCGACGCCGTCGTGCTGGTGGAGGCACCGCTTGACCAGCGCGTGCAGCGCGTCATGGACCGATCGGGCCTCACTGAGGCTGAGGTTCGGCAGCGCATCGCCCGCCAATGGCCCGACGCCCAAAAGCGCGCATTGACCACGCCACGCGACTTCATCCTGGACAACAGCGGTTCCGAAACCCAGCTGCGCGACCAGGTCGCGGCCGTGGACGCCGAACTCCGCCGACGCTAAGCTTACTCGGCTTCGCCGACCGGTAGCAGCAAATGTGCGTGCTTCACCACGTAGGTTCCGCGCGCAAGCGACGCGAGCCCAATGCGACCGTTTTGGCGGTAGCGCACCTCGACCGGAACGGCTGTGATTTGGGTTCCCTCAACCTTGAGCACACAAGCCGCATTCTGGTAGGTGACCAGCGCGTCTTCGGGTAGCGAAACCAACTTCTCGGGCGCACTCGCGACCTCGGCCCGCACGAACTGACCGGCACGGAGTTCCGGACTCGCACCCATGGGGTGTGCGTGCACGCGAAAGGATCCGCCGTCGCCTTGGGCCTTGCCGACCTGCTTAATGACGCCCGTGTAGGCCTTGGTGTCGCTGCCAATGCGGTAGTTCAGCGTCTGGCCCACTTGGAGCTTGGACACTTCAGGTCCAAAGACCTGAAGCTCGAGGTGGCTGTGGCTTGGGTCTTCGACCGTCATGAGCACGTCTTCGGGGCGCACATACCCGCCGAGGCTCACCTTTAATTCGTGCACATAGCCGTTGAACGGAGCCCGCACGGCGACGCTGCGTTGGATTCCGCTGCGCTCCACCTGTGAAGGTTCTAAGCCAATTTGCTGAAGCTGCGCGGATGCCGACTGCATTCGGGCCCGCCAGCTCTGCTGCTCTGCAGTGCGCTGCTGCACCTCACGCGTGCTCGAGGCGTCTTGGCGCTGAAGACTCACGGCTCGGGCCAACGCGGCCTCGGCGGCCTCGTACTGGCTTTTGGCCTCGAGGTAGGCTTCTTGAGCCCGCACGTAGTCGGGGTGCTCCAAGGTCAGCAGCACTTGGCCTTTTCGGACCAAATCGCCTTCGTACGGAGCAATACTGCGCACAAATCCTCCCAAGGGGGCATTAATACTGGCCTTGCTTTGGGGCGGAATCTCGACGCGTCCATTGCACGCGACCACGGTGCTAAAGGTCTCGAGTTGTGCTGAATCAAGGGCCACGCCTTGGGCGGCCATTGCGGAATCGTTCCAGGCCATAAAATCGCCCGCAACGGCCTCGAGTGCGACTTCTGGAGCCGAAGAGCAGGCCCCCAATAGGGCTGAAAAACTTGTAATTAGGATAAAACGCTTCATAAACTAGGGTGCGAAGATTGGTAGAAACGAACCTGGCAGGCGGCGCTGCGCGCGGCGAGCTCGGCATCAAAATGGGCTTGAGCAAGGTCCCACGCGCCCGATTGGGCGAGGCGGTACTCATAAAAATTGACTTCGCCTTCGCGAAGCTGGGCCGAAAGGCCCTCAAACAGCAGGCGGAGTTTGGTCCAGTCTGCTTCGCGCGGAGCGCGCAGCGCCCAACGCGCAGCGTTGGCCCGCTGCGCGGCAAAATCCTGGCGCATATGCCGCGCTCCGTACTCGGTCTCGACCTCGGCCATCGCGCTCGAAATGCGCGACTGCCTGCGACGCGCTTGGGCGGCGGGGTCCAACGGAACCGACATGCCCACCACAACCCCCTGAAAACCGGGGACTTTCTCGAGTTCCTGACGGAACCCGCCCACCGACCACTGCGGGCTCCAGGCTTCGGCGCCCGCCAAGCGCGCCTCAGCCTGGGCCGTGCGCTGCGCGCCCTCGAGCGCTGCTAAGAGCGCGGGATGGAGCGTCGTGTCGGCGTCGAGCAACATCGCTTGGGGCGTCAGTGCCTGCGGGGCGAGGGGCCACGCCAAGCCGGTGGCTGTCGCCAAGTCCGCGACGAGGTCCTGTAGCTGGGCTTCGAGGCGGGCCAACGTAACCTGCCACTGGTCAAGGGCGAGCTGCGCTGAACGGCCTTCGGTAGCCGACCATTCACCGGCGTCCACACGCGCTTGGATCCGCCCCGCATCACGCGAAAGCTGGCTGTGAATACGCTCGGCAAACTCCAGTCGACCGCGAGTCACGTCGTACTCGGCGACCAGCAGGGTCACGTCGCGTTCGACAGCTCGAAGCTGGGCTTCGGCTTGGGCTTCCTTCCAGTCGACGGCGGCAGCGTTGCGCTGGCTTCGGGCCACGTGCTGGGCAATCGACCCAAGGGGTTGCTCGTACGAAACATAGCGGTCGAGGTCGGCCGCGTTCATTTGTCCGTACTGAGCGGTGAGTTGGCCGTTGCCGAGAACTACCGAAGGTTCCGCTTTAGCCCTAGCCACCTCAAGCACGGCGAGCTGCGCACTCGCGTGCACCTTAATTGCGGAACGCACCGCCTCGCCAAGGCTCGGCGCCTGCTGTGCCGACACCCCGAAGGCCGCGAATCCGACGAGAAGCACGGTAACCATCCCCTTGTTCAACCAACGCTCAAAGCGTAGGAGTAGGAGGGGGAGCACCCCCCAAGGTGAGCAGCGTGGCCGAAACGAGTCCGCCAATGACCACCGTCGCAAGGGGCTTTTGCACCTCGGCACCCGCCGACGTCGAGAACGCCATGGGCACAAATCCGAGGGCTGCCACTGTCGCGGTCATCAGTACGGCCCGCAGGCGGTCGGCGCTTCCCCGAACTACGGCTTCGCGCCACGGCAAGCCTTCAGTACTTAGGTCCCGCACGCGGCTGGCGAGGACGATTCCGTTCAGTACGACCACCCCAAAGAGGGCGATAAATCCGATTCCGGCCGAAATGCTAAATGGCATTCCGCGCAGGGCGAGAAAGGCGACTCCGCCTACCGCCGAAAGGGGAATGGCAGAGAAAATCACCACCGCATAGGCCGCACTGCGAAATGTGAAGTAGAGCAAGACAAAAATGAGCACCAAGGCCACCGGAACCGCGACCTGAAGCCGAGCTACAGCGGCCCGAAGGTTTTCAAAATCGCCGCCAATGTGCAGGCGGTACCCGGTGGGAAGCGCCACCGATGAAGCCAGCTTGGTTTCGATGTCAGACACGACACTTGCCACGTCGCGTTCGCGCACGTTGATTCCGACCGAAATGCGGCGGCTCGTCTGCGAGCGGCTAATCTGAGACGGCCCGACGGTTTCGATGCGCTGTGCGACGGCCGTCAACGGAACCAGGTCTCCGTTGGCCCCGCGGAGCAGCACCGAACCCGCTGCGGCGTCGCTTCGGCTGCTCGAATCCAAGCGCACCGCTACGTCAAAGCGCTTTTGGCCTTCGTACACGGTGCCGGCAATGCCTCCCGCAAACCCGTGCTCGATAGCCTGACTCACTTGGTTCAGTGTGATTCCGTAGTAGGCCATGGCCTGTCGGTCGGGAACCCATCGGTGGAAGCGCATTCCCTGAGTGGCCTCGACTTTGACGTCAGCCGCGCCCGGAATCCCCTCGACGGCCGCAGCCATGCGCGCGGCGATCACCGCGAGCGTGTCAAGGTCGTCGCCGTAGAGCTGTAGAGCGATGTCGCTCTTGGATCCGCTAATCAACTCGTTGAATCGCAGCTGAATGGGCTGTGTAAACTCAAATACTGCGCCCCAGACATTCGCGAGTTCCGCCTCCATCAGTGCCACCAATTCTTCGCGTGTTTCGGCGCTGGTCCATTCAGACTTCGGCTTGAGCAAAATCATCACGTCGGCCGCCTCCATGGGCATTGGGTCGGTCGGAACCTCAGCCGTACCAATCTTGCTCACCACATGTGTGACTTCCGGGAACTTGGCCATCAAGCGCTGTTCGGCCTGGGTTGTGATGCGCGTCATTTCGTCGAGGTTGCTCCCCGTCGGAATCGACAACTGCATCGCCAAGTCGCCTTCTTCGAGGCTCGGAATAAACACGCTTCCGAGTTGCTGAAAGAGCAGCAAAGCGCCCACGAAGAGGGCCAGGGCCACCGACAGAATGCTTCCGCCACGATTCAGAGCTCGCTGGAGCACTGATTCGTAGCGAAGGCGAAGCTGGTGCATCACGCGTTCAGAGCGGTTTTCGCGCTCACCAGGTTTAAGCACCAAGGCGGCTAAGGCCGGAACATAGGTCACGCTAAAAATCAACGCACCAATGAGTGCAAAGCCTACGGTTTGGGCCATAGGGCGAAACATTTTGCCCTCGATTCCGGTAAGCGAAAGAATCGGAACAAACACGACGAGAATGATGAGGACGCCAAAGGCGGCGGATTGATAGATTGCGCCCGCACTGCGCGCCACCACCTCGTCGCGCTCGACCGAAGGCATGCGCGCTTTGCCGTGCATGGCGGCCATCACGGCTTCGACGACAATCACGGCTCCGTCGACGACGATGCCAAAGTCAATCGCGCCAAGGGACATCAAGTTGGCTGAAACGCCCGCCAACCGCATGCAGGCCAGCGCAAACAGAAGCGACAGCGGAATCACACTTGCCACCACCAAGCCTGCGCGAAGGTTGCCGAGTAGCAAAATCAGTACAAATACCACAATAAGGCCACCTTCAATGAGGTTGCGGCTCACGGTGCTCAAGGCGCGGCCCACGAGGTCCGACCGGTTGAGGTAGGGTTCGATGCGAATTCCGGGTGGCAAGCTTGGGGCGATTTGGGCCATGCGGTCTTCGATGGCTTGTGTGACCTCATAGCTGTTGGCGCCCTTGAGCATCAAGAAAATCCCGCCCACGGCCTCGCCCTTGCCGTCGCGCGTAAGGGCGCCGTAGCGCGGAGCCGCGCCAAATCCGACCTTAGCAATGTCGCGTACGAGTACTGGGGTACCAAGCACCGGACTGCGCAGCGCAACCTGTTCAATGTCGCTGGTAGTTTGGTACAGGCCTTCGAGGCGAATGTACCAGGCCTCCTCAGACTTCTCGATGTAGGCACCTCCAGCGTTCTGGTTGCCTTGGGCCACGGCGTCAAACACGTCGGCCATGGTCAGGCCCACTTCGCTTAAGCGGTCGGGGTTCACGGCAACCTCGTACTGCTTGAGTTTTCCACCAAACGAACTGAGTTCTACAACCCCTGGAATGCCGCTGAGCTGCCGCTTGATCTGCCAGTCGTGAATGCTTCGCAGCTCCGCAAGATCGTAGGTGTAGCGCGGGTCTACCTCTAGGGTGTACTGGTAAATTTCGCCCAATCCAGTCGTGATGGGCATCAATCCTGGCCGTTCGATTCCGGGCGGAATCTGACCCGCGGCCTGATCGATTTGCTCGTTGACCCGTTGGCGGGCGGCCAAGTTGTCGACGTTGTCGCCAAATACTACAGTAACCACCGAGAGCCCGTAGCGCGAAACGCTTCGCACCTCTTCGACGCCTGCGAGGTTGGCCATGGCCAGTTCAACAGGGTAGGTAATGAACTGCTCCACTTCTTGCGGAGCCAGGGCCGGTGCCGTCGTCACCACCTGTACCTGGTTGTTGGTAATGTCGGGGACGGCGTCAATCGGCAGGTTAAAGGCGCTGTACAGCCCCCATGCGGCCACTGCCGCGGTACCCATAAATACGAGCATTTTGGCCCGTACTGAGAAATTTATAATGCGTTGGATCATTGGTGTTGAGCAAAATTAACGGACACGAACGGAGCTGCCTCAGCAGCCTCAAAGTCACGCTATTTTGCTCGGCGGTGGCCGTCGGGACCACGACGTGAGGTGCCCATGTGCGTGGTGTTGCCCACTAAATAGGTCAGTACTGGGGCAAAT
>CAIJMB010000192.1 GCA_903821715.1 uncultured Flavobacteriales bacterium | reverse complement strand
GGCAAAAAGAACCTGCGCGCCCAAGAAATCGCAATGGAGAACCGGATTCCGATCCTTTATTTGGTGGATTCCGCGGGCGTGTACCTACCGATGCAGGACGAGATTTTTCCTGATAAAGAGCATTTTGGGCGAATTTTTCGCAACAACGCGGTCATGAGCAGCCTTGGGATTCCGCAGCTGTCGGCCGTAATGGGGTCCTGTGTGGCCGGCGGAGCCTACCTGCCCATCATGAGCGATGAGGCCCTCATCGTCGAGGGCACCGGAAGCATCTTTTTGGCCGGAAGCTACCTCGTCAAAGCCGCCATCGGTGAAGAAATCGACAACGAAACCCTCGGCGGAGCCAATACCCACACCCAAATCAGCGGCGTGTGCGACTACAAGGCCAAAGACGACGACGATGCGCTGCGCACGCTTCGCGGACTCGTGGACAAGTTGGGCACCCGGCCCACGGCGGGATTTGACCGCGTGGCGCCGCAGGCTCCGGCCGTGGCCCCCGAAAAAGTGTACGAACGCATGCCCGTCGACGGCAAGCCATACCCTGTGCGCGCGCTGCTCGAGTGCCTGGTCGACGCCGACTCGATGATCGAGTACAAGGCCGACTACGGCAAAACCATCATCACGACCTACGCCCGCATCGACGGTTGGGCGGTCGGAATCGTGGCGAACGAGCGCCAAGTGGTCAAGTCCGGCAAGGGCGAAATGCAGATTGGCGGCGTCATCTACTCTGACAGTGCCGACAAGGCCGCGCGCTTCATCGCGAACTGCAACCAGAAAAAAATTCCGCTCGTCTTTCTGCAAGACGTGACCGGATTCATGGTGGGCTCGCGCTCAGAGCACGGCGGAATCATCAAGGACGGCGCCAAGATGGTCAACGCCGTGGCCAACAGCGTGGTACCCAAATTCACGGTAATCACGGGCCACTCGTTCGGAGCCGGTAACTACGCGATGTGCGGAAAAGCCTACGATCCGCGCCTCATCGTCGCCTGGCCCACGGCCAAAATCGCCGTAATGGGCGGGGATCAGGCTGCCAAAGTGCTGCTTCAGATCGAAAAATCCCGCACCGCAGACCTCTCGGCAGAGGCAGAGCAGGAGCTGCTTCAGCGCATTCGCGCCCGCTACGAGGCCCAAATGAGTCCCTACTACGCGGCCGCCCGCCTTTGGATCGACGCCATCATCGACCCCCTTGAGACGCGCACCGTGCTTTCTATGGGAATTGAGGCCGCCAATCAGGCTCCGATCGAGCGCGCCTACAACCCCGGGGTGCTGCAGACCTAAGTCTTTGGTAACTAGTTGCCAGTCGCTCGCAATTCGGTTATAACCGGATTTTACTTTTTCTCTCAGTGCCGGAAACGTCTATACAACACTAAATCAAGTAGTTGAATAAAATATCCGTTTAGAGAATTAAGCTGCGAAGGCAGTCCTCGCCGCGCAGCGGCCTTAGCGCGAAGCGCAAAAAGCCAACGAGCCAATCTCAGCCAACCTTGCCAACGAGCTACAGCCGACCGTTCACCATCTCACGAGGCCATAGGGCTTTGGTGTCGAAGATAATTCCGTCGTCCAACAGACCAAGTTGGTCGCGGCGCAGCGAGGTAAATTGTTCGTGGGCAACGGCAAGGACTACGGCATGGTAGCCTTGACTAGGGGCATCGGCGAGCTGAATTCCATACTCGTGCTGCACCTCAGAGGGGTCGGCCCAAGGGTCAAACACGTCGACGTGCATGCCGAACTGCTGGAGTTCCGCGACAATGTCGACCACGCGGGTGTTGCGAATGTCGGGGCAGTTCTCTTTGAAGGTCACACCGAGGACGAGCACCTTGCTGCCGTGTACTGCGAGGCCGTTGCCGATCATCAGCTTCACGACCTTGTTGGCCACAAACATGCCCATGGAGTCGTTGACACGGCGTCCGCTCAAAATCACTTGGGGGTGGTATCCGACGCTCTGCGCCTTGTGGGCGAGGTAGTAGGGGTCGACGCCGATGCAGTGCCCTCCCACGAGTCCGGGGCTGTACTTCAAGAAGTTCCACTTCGTTCCGGCGGCTTCGAGCACGTCGCGGGTGTCGATTCCGAGACGGTCAAAAATGAGGGCGAGCTCGTTCACAAACGAGATGTTGATGTCGCGCTGAGCGTTCTCGATTGCCTTAGAGGCCTCGGCCACCTTGATGCTGGGGGCGAGGTGGGTTCCGGCTTTGACGATGCGGCGGTAGATTCCGTCCACAAAGGCGGCGGACTCGGGCGTGCTTCCGCTGGTCACCTTTTTAATTGTTTCAAGCGTGTTGACCTTGTCGCCCGGATTGATGCGCTCGGGGCTGTATCCGCAGTAAAAGTCGACGTTGAACTTCAGTCCAGACGCCCGCTCGAGCACGGGTACGCAGTCTTCTTCGGTGCAGCCGGGGTAGGTCGTGGACTCATAAATGACGACGTCGCCAGACTTGAGCACGGCCCCGATGGTCGCAGAAGCAGCGAGCAAAGGTTTGAGGTCGGGGGCCTTAAACTGGTCGATGGGGGTCGGAACCGTCACGATGTACACATTTGCCTCGCGAAGCGACGAAGTGTCAGCACTGAAGCTCAGCCCGCGGCCCAACGCAGCCGAAAGGTCTGCTGGGTCGGCCTCGAGGGTATGGTCTTCGCCGCGGTTGAGCTCGTCGACGCGTGACGTGTTGATGTCAAAACCGACCACGCGGAACTCGCGCGAAAGAGCTAAAGCCAAGGGCAAGCCGACGTAGCCAAGGCCTACGACGGCGACAACGGGTTGGGACGGAGCCGAAAACATAACCCTAAAGGTACAAAGGCATTAAACCATTGTACATTCCATGCATCCTATACACAATGAATAAGCTTTTTGCCCCCCTTGCAGTGGCCGTTGTACTAATGCCAGCGTGCCGTCCTGAACCTGTTGATCCGATCGCGCAGTACCTCAACTTGCCTGAGACGCCCTTCACGTACACACCCGACGATCTACCGGCTCATTTTGCGCAAGCCAATGTGCTCGCAGCAGATAACACGCCGCTCAACAATCCCGTAACTGATGATGGCGCCACGCTGGGTCGCGTTCTTTTTTACGATCGGAACCTCAGTGCCAACCGAAGCACTTCGTGCGCTAGTTGCCACCATCAGGACCAAGGTTTTGGGGACAGCGCTCGGTTCAGCCGCGGCTTCGCCGGCGGCCGAACGCCCAGGCACTCAATGGGCCTCACCAATGCCAGATTTTACGCCAATGGTGCATTTTTTTGGGACGAACGCGCCGCCTCACTCGAAGATCAAGTTCTAATGCCTGTTCAGGATCCAATCGAAATGGGCCTGAGCATCGACACGCTGCTTGCCCGAGTTAATTCCGCACCCTACTACCCTTTACTGTTTGAGAAGGCCTTTGGGAGCACCGAGGTGACCGAGCTGCGTGTGCGCCAAGCGCTCGCGCAGTTTGTGCGCAGCATGATGAGCTACGAATCTCGCTACGATGTGGGACGCGCACGGGTCGCCGGCCCGGCGACAGCCTTCCCCAACTTCACGGCCCAAGAAAATCAGGGTAAAGCACTCTTTTTCGGCGTAGCTCCTGGGGGCGGTCCTCCGGCTCCTGGCGCGTGCGCGTCCTGCCACGGAACCGAGGCATTTACAGCTCCAGGTCCCCGAAACAATGGCCTTGACGCAACGACTACCGACGCCGGGGTGGGCGGCGCAAATGGCAACACGGCGCAGGTG
>CAIJMB010000191.1 GCA_903821715.1 uncultured Flavobacteriales bacterium | reverse complement strand
TGTTCCGCCTCGCGGTCGTCCATTCCCGCCGTGGAGGCGTCGTGCAGAAAATCCACCATAGCACAAATGTAAACGGCCGCTCGGGGATTCCGGGCGGCCGTTCAACGAACTTATAAACGCTTAGTGGGCTTGTTCGCCGTCCTTTAGTGGAGTCGTCTGAGGTACAAAATCCTCATCGTGACCTGGCTTACTGTAGTCGTAGGCCCAACGGTGCACCTCAGGCAAGGCACCGGGCCAGTTGCCGTGAATGTGCTCCACTGGTGTAGTCCACTCCAAGGTATTCGACTTCCATGGGTTCTGTGGAGCCTTGGGGCCGCGCCACATCGAGTAGAAGAAGTTGAAGATGAAGATCAATTGGGCAATTCCGCCTCCGATAGCAAACATCGTGATGATCACGTTGATGTCCTGAAGCTCGTCGAAGATGGGGAATTCCGCGTTGCTGTAGTAGCGGCGGGGCAAGCCAGCCAAACCGGTGAAGTGCATCGGGAAAAATACCCCGTAGGCACTCACAAAGGTCAGCCAGAAGTGCAGGTAGCCCATTGACTTGTTCATCATGCGGCCGTACATCTTGGGGAACCAGTGGTACACCCCAGCGAACATTCCGAAAATGGCCGAAAGACCCATTACGATGTGGAAGTGCGCTACCACGAAGTAGGTATCGTGCACATTGATGTCCAAGGCAGAGTCACCCAGAATGATACCCGTCAGTCCACCTGCTACGAATGTGCTCACGAGACCGATCGAGAAGAGCATCGCGGGGGTGAACTGGATGTTACCCTTCCACAGCGTGGTGATGTAGTTGAATGCCTTTACCGCAGAAGGAATGGCGATCAACAGCGTCGTGAACGTAAACACCGAACCGAGGAACGGATTCATGCCCGTTACAAACATGTGGTGACCCCACACAATGAAGGACAGAAAGGCGATCGCGAGGATTGATCCAATCATAGCGCGGTATCCGAAAATCGGCTTGCGCGAGTTGGTCGCAATTACCTCAGAAGTGATTCCGAGCGCAGGCAAAAGAATAATGTATACCTCAGGGTGACCAAGGAACCAGAATAAGTGTTCGTACAGCACAGGACTACCGCCTTGATTGCCGAGCAACTCGCCCGCTACCATGATGTCGCTCAAGTAGAACGAGGTGCCGAGCATCCGGTCCATCATTAGAAGCAGCGCAGCACTCAACAGAACGGGGAACGAAAGGACACCAAGGATTGCGGTCACAAAGAAGGCCCAGATGGTCAAAGGCAGGCGCGTCATGCTCATGCCCTTCGTGCGAAGGTTGATCACCGTCACGATGTAGTTCAACGAACCAAGCAGTGAACCCGCAATGAACAGAGTCATAGAAACGAGCCACAGGGTCATACCCGCGCCAGAACCCGGCATAGCCTGCGGAAGTGCGCTCAATGGAGGGTACACGGTCCATCCGCCCGAAGCAGGTCCCGTCTCAACAAAAAGTGAAACAACCATCACCACTGAAGACGCAGCAAAGAACCAGTACGACAGCATGTTCAGGAAGCCTGAAGCCATGTCGCGGGCACCAATTTGCAACGGAATAAGCAAGTTCGAGAATGTTCCACTGAGGCCCGCGGTCAGAACGAAGAATACCATGATGGTTCCGTGTATGGTCACCAAGGCGAGGTACATGTTGGGGTCCATCACTCCATCAGGAGCCCACTTACCCAAGAATGTCTCGAGAATCGGGAAGCTTTCTCCAGGCCATGCTAATTGAAGGCGAAAGAGCATGGACATAAACACCCCAATGAGTCCCATGAACATACCCGTGATCAGGAACTGCTTCCCAATCATCTTGTGGTCCATAGAGAATACGTACTTCGTCCAGAAGTTCTCGGTGTGGTGCTCGTGATCGTCGTGCGCGTCGTGCGCGTCGTGCGCGTGGTCGTGTGCGTGGTCAGCCATATTCGTCGTTCGTTTCAGGTATTACAACAATTCAGCAATAGTCTTTTGTTCAGCAAGCCATTTCTGGTATTCTGCTTCGGTCTCTACCACAATATTCATTTGCATGTTGTAGTGGGCGGAACCGCAGATCTTGTTGCACAATAGGATGTAGTCGTAGGCGTACGCCTCCTCACCTTTCGCGGTGCGTATGTCGTTAATTCGCTTCACTTTACCTACAACTTCGGCGTCCTGTCGCATTTCTGCGGTGGTCACCGTCGGGGTAAACTGGAACTGAGTGGTCATTCCTGGAACACAGTTCATCTGTGCACGGAAGTGGGGCATGTAGGCGGAGTGAATCACGTCTTGTGAACGAAACCTGAACAGTACAGGGCGTCCAACGGGCAGGTGGATTTCGGTAGTTACCTTGTCGTCAGCTGACAATGCATCCAATGTGTCGACGCCAAGAACATTTGCGTCCTTGATTAATCGAACATTCGCGAATCCAAGCTTGTTGTCAGTTCCCGCATAGCGCGCGGTCCACTTGAACTGCTGCGCGTAGAGTTCGATCACCATTGGCTCTTGCTCGTTCTTGGGGTTCATCGTCTTTGACCACGTGGTCATTCCGTAAATGATGAGAACGGCGAGGACGAGTGCCGGAACAATCGTCCAAATAAACTCTAGTCGGTTGTTGTGCTCGTAGTAGGTGGCCTTGCGATTTGAGGCACCGCGATACTTCCACGCGAAGTAGAACAGAATGGGCTGCACGACCACAAACATGGCCATAATGACATACATCGAGATGTTGAACAGGTTATCGATGTCGTTGCCGTGCTCTGATGCGGACTTCGGAAGCATCAACTTACTCCAAGAAGCGAGCATCCAAAAGAAGGAGACCATCAAGCCGATTCCAAAAAGCAGCATCAACCAACCTTGGTTGTTGTTGTCTTGATCCGTAATCTCATATTCAGCACGCTTGCGTGCTTTGGACGAAAGTTCAAATATGCGAATGAGCTGAAGTGCCGTAAGCACGGCCAGCACGAGGACGATAAGGGTCATAGTTCCAGACATAAACGTTTCTTTTCGGGCGTCCGATTATTGATGGAAGTGCTCGCTTTCAGTGAGCATCGGGTGGTTCTTCAACTTGAGGGGAACTTTCGCCAACTGGCTCAGGGTCACCCATAAAAAGAGGCCAGCGTAAAACAAGATTCCACCCAATTCAGCAAAACCAAATCCGTAGTCGTAGCCCACAGCACCAGGCATAATCATGATGTAGTGGTCAAGCCAGTGGCCTGCCAGGACAAAGAACGCAGCCAAACCAATGAATCCGAAGATGCGCTTGGCGTCCCGCGACATGAGCACCAAAATGGGGAAGATGAAGTTCATCGCAACCATGGCCACAAACAAGGGCTTGTACTCGCCCTTGAAGCGTGGCAAGTAGTAGGTTACTTCTTCAGGAATGTTCGAGTACCAAATGAGCATGTACTGACTGAACCACAGGTAGGTCCAGAACACGCTGAACGCGAACATGAACTTACCGAGATCGTGCTGGTGGTTGGCGTTGATCCACGGAAGGTGGTTGTTGATGCGCAGGTACATCACCAGCAAGTTGAGCACGGTCATGGCAGTTACGAACATGCCGGCAAAGGTGTACCATCCAAAGAGCGTCGAGAACCAGTGGGTGTCAATAGACATCACCCAATCCCATGCGCTCGTAGATGAGGTCACGGCATAGAGTACAATGAACGTAGCCGCCAATTTGCGCTGCGTAAAGAACAAATTCTGTCCAGCGGGCAACACGTCTTCACGAAGGCTGTTGCGGCGAAGCAGGTAGGCGGCTCCCGCCCAAATCACCAAGTAGGCTAGCGTGCGGATCGTAAAGAATGGCACATTCAAGTAGCCCTCCTTGCCCGCGATGATGGGGTCGTAGTTGGCACTTGCCGGATCCATGATCCCTTCGGCCATCCAATGCCATAGGTGGTGCATGTGCATTCCTCCGGTAACGGCCAAAAACAGGATTCCGAGAAGTGGAATACCCACGAACATCGAAACCGCTTCAAAGACACGGATCAATCCAGCAGACCAACCCACTTGGGCGGCGTACTGAATGGCGAGAAAGAACAAGGTCCCGATGCCAATACCCAAGAAGAAAATACTGTTAACCAAAAACGCAGCCCATGGGCGGTTGGCGCTTAGGTCGTGTGATGCTCCATGGCCTTCAGCAGCGTGCTCGTCATGGCCTTCAGCCGGGTGTGCCTCGCTACCTTCGGCAGCGTGGTCCGTAGCGACTCCTTCAACAACGTGGTCGCCTTCGGCATGAACCCCTTCAGCATGAGCCGATTCAGTATGCGTGGCTTCATCGGCCATGTCGACCGCGACTGCTTCTTCGGAATGCGCCACTGCATTTGCAGGTGCTTCTTCAGTGGCAGGAGCTGCTTCACCAGCGTGGGCCACCTCGGCATGGTCATCAGCGTGAGCGGCAACAGAAGTTGCTTCTGCGTGACCCTCTGCCGCGTGCGACGAGTAGTCCGTATTAAAGCCGATGAGCAAGAACACCAAACCCACTAGAGTCAGCGACCCTGCGAGCAATTTCATTTTTGAAGTGAATACAAACATGTCTTCTTAGGCTAATAAATTAGGCAGCAGGCTGTGCAACTGTCGTATCAGCTGCTGCAGGTGCAGCACCTGGAACTTGATCCATGCGGAGCTTCCACACGTACTTGATAATCTTCCACCGCTCCTCATAATTGAGCTGTGAAGCGTGGCTTCCCATGTTGTTTTTACCGTACATGATGACGTGGTAAATGCTGCCTGGAGTGATGTCTGGTAATTTGTCTGCACCGTAACCTGGGATACCCAAGATTTTCTCACGCTGCATTAAGATTCCGTTCCCATCGCCCTTTTCACCGTGGCAGTGCGAGCAGAATTGCGTGTACAACTGCTTCCCTGATTCCGCATCAAGGGCAGCATACATAGCTGGAACCTCCGTGTTGGCGCGCGAAGCAGCGTAGCCTTCATTGCTATTCGGAATCGTGTAGGGCACGTAGCCACGGGGGACCGTGCCTTCGACCGGCTCCTTGGCCGTTCCAGGCTCGTAGGTCTGGTGCGACGGTGAGCGGTACATGTCGTCCATGTAGGTGTAGCCCGGAGTGGACTTATCCCAGTTGCATGAGGTCAGCGCTACCGCACTACCTGCAACCCAAAGAAGAGTATTAATACGCATATCGCTTAGGCTTCAGCAATTTCAACAGCACCCGACTTCTTGAGGACGTCCATAAGGCCGTCGGCCGCAGGAAGCTCTACCATGAAGTAGTCGTCGGTGGTACGGGGGTCTGGATTCTGAGCGTCCGCACCAGGGTACAAACCGTTAATTACAAGGTAGGTCCACACCATCAAGTGGGCCGCGAAGAACACGGTCAACTCAAACAAGATGGGAACAAAGGCCGGCATGTTCATGCCCCAGTTGTAGTTGGGCTTGCCACCAATGTTTTGAGGCCAGTCACTGATCATCATGTACCACGTCAAGGTCACAGCCACGGTCAAACCGAGCAGGCCGTACATGAACGCTGCCATCGCGATGCGGGTCTCTTTAAGGCCCATGGCCTTGTCGAGTCCGTGCACCGGGAAGGGCGTGTACACTTCTGTAATCTTGTATCCGGCCGCGCGGATCTCCTTCACGGCCGAGATGAGCACGTCGTCATCGTGGTACAACGCGCGGACTACCGGGGTAGGCTCAGTGGTGTGCGCCATGGTCGCTGTGGTGTTTTTTCTGGGCTTCGCCCGAAGTTTTCAAAATGGTCTTGAGTTCCGCCTGAGCAATTACCGGGAAGGTGCGGGCGTACAGCAAGAAGAGGACAAAGAAGAATCCGATGGTGCCCACGAAGATGCCCACGTCGACAAACGAAGGTGAGAACATCGACCAGCTCGAAGGCAGGTAGTCGCGGTGCAGCGAGGTCACGATGATGACGAAGCGCTCAAACCACATTCCGATGTTCACGACAATTGAGATCACGAAGGTGAATACCAAGTTGGTGCGCAACTTCTTGAACCACATGAACTGCGGGCTGAACACGTTGCACGTCATCATCGACCAGTAGGCCCACCAGTAGGGTCCGGTAGCACGGTTCAAGAACGCGTACTGCTCGTATTCCACGCCACTGTACCAGGCAATGAACAGCTCGGTGATGTAGGCCACACCAACAATCGAACCGGTCACCATGATGACGATGTTCATCATTTCGATGTGCTGTACGGTGATGTAATCCTCCATCTTGAACACCTTGCGCACGATCAGCAAAAGGGTCTGTACCATGGCAAAACCAGAGAAGATGGCGCCCGCCACGAAGTATGGAGGGAAGATGGTGGTGTGCCATCCCGGAATCACCGAGGTGGCAAAGTCCATTGATACAATCGTGTGTACCGAAAGTACCAGGGGAGTCGCCAAACCGGCGAGGACCAAAGACACTTCTTCAAAGCGCTGCCAAGCCTTGGCCTTACCACCCCATCCGAACGAAAGGATCTTGTAGATGTGCTTTTGAACTGGGTTCACTGCGCGGTCGCGGACCATGGCGAAGTCAGGAATAAGTCCGACGTACCAGAACACCACCGAAACAGACAGGTAGGTCGAGATCGCAAACACGTCCCAAAGAAGCGGTGAGTTAAAGTTCACCCACAGCGAGCCAAACTGGTTGGGAATGGGAAGAACCCAGTAGGCCATCCATACGCGACCCATGTGGAATACGGGGAACAACCCTGCCTGAATGACCGAGAAAATGGTCATGGCCTCTGCAGAGCGGTTGATCGCCATGCGCCAGCGCTGACGGAACAGCAACAGTACGGCAGAGATCAGGGTTCCGGCGTGGCCGATTCCGACCCACCATACGAAGTTGGTGATGTCCCAAGCCCAGCCTACGGTCTTGTTGAGACCCCAGACACCGATCCCGGTTCCGACGGTATAGGCAAGGCAACCCACGCCCCAAAGGAACATGACCAGCGCAATGCTGAATACCATCCACCATGAACGGGGAGCGGGATTCTCAATCGGACGTACAACGTCTTCAGTAATCTGGTTGTAGCTCTTATCGCCTAGGATAAGCGGCTGACGTACAGGTGATTCGTAGTGCATAACAGGTTAGGCGTTGCGAACTTTAGTCATGTAGAATACTGAAGGCTGAGTGCCGACTTCTTCGAGGAGGTGGTACGCACGGGCGTCCGATTTGGCGGCACGCACAGCGCTCTTCGCATTGTTGACGTCGCCAAACGTGATGGCTCCGCTGTCGCATGCTTCCGCACAGGCAGTGGTAAAGGCTCCGTCGGCGACCGGCTGGCCGGCCTTCTTGGCCTCGAGTTTGGCGTACTGGACGCGCTGAATGCACATCGTGCACTTCTCCATGACACCGCGTGAACGAACGGTCACGTCGGGGTTGAGTACCATGCGGCCGTAGTCGTCTTGCGCGGGGTTCACGTCGGCAAACTGCTCGTTCGCCATGTAGTTGAACCAGTTGAAGCGGCGAACCTTGTACGGACAGTTGTTGGCACAGTATCGTGTACCGATACAGCGGTTGTAGGCCATGTGGTTAAGGCCTTCACGCGAGTGCACGGTAGCTCCCACTGGGCACACCGTCTCACAGGGTGCGTGGTTGCAGTGCTGGCACATCACGGGCTGGAATACCACTGAAGGCGACTCTGAAGGCTCCTCCATCTTGGCGTACATCTCGATTCCGCCAATGTTCTCATCTTCAGCGCGCTCTTTGCTCATGTCGCTGCTGTAGTAGCGGTCGATACGCAGCCAGTGCATGTCGCGCAGGTTGCGAATTTCTTGCTTGCCCACAACCGGAACATTGTTCTCAATGTGGCAGGCTACGACACACGCGCCACAACCCGTACAGCTGTTAAGGTCAATACTCATGTTCCACATGTGCATCGTCTCGTGGTCGTGGTCAGCCCAAAGGTTGGCTTCCTCTGAGTTCATCATTCCGTCGATGGTGTGGAAGGTCGGCTTCTCGTTCCAGCTCGCTCCGCTCGGATCGGCGATAAAGTCCGCGAGGCTCACCTCGTTGACAATGCGTCGTCCCATCATGGTATGGCCGAGCTGAACCGTAGCAAACTCGTGCATGTCCTCAGCCTTACTGATTTCAACACTTGCGGAACCGGTAGTCACCCCAAGGGAATACGCATTGACGCCCATGGCGTCGGCAACCTTACCAGCAGCGGTACGTCCGTAGCCGTAGGCCAGACCTACGGTACCTGCCGTTTGGCCGGGCTGAATGAAGACCGGAACGTTTTCGAGAACGCGCTTGCCCACTTTCACATTTGCGTAGCTTCCGTCAAGTGAACCGTCACTGTTCGTCTCGTTCTCAAAACCAAGAGCCAACGCATCGGCGGCGGCCATGGTCAGGTAGTTGTCCCACGTGAGGCGGGTCACAGGATCTGGTAGCTCGTGCAGCCAAGGGTTGTTGGCTTGATAGCCCGCGCCCACTGCATTCTCGTAGAAGGCAAGCTCCATTCCTTGAGCGGGCTTGGCAACTTTGGCGCTTGATGCGAGTGCTGCGGCAACTCCCGCTGAAGCACCGGCAACTGAACCTGAAGCAACGGCAGCACCGCCATCATGCAGGGTTTGATTCCAGTTCAAGCCCATCGCCGTGGCTGAGGCTGCAACTTGGTCCTTGGCCGAGCGGCTGTCGCCCGAAAGGGCTCCGAGGACCTCAAGGAGGGCCTTGCTGTCGAACAGATTCTTGATAGTGGGCTGAGCCACAGTGTATTCACCAGCCACCGGGCGGAAGTCTCCCCATGCCTCGAGGTAGTGCGGCTCCGGAGCCGCAGCCGTGCACAGTTGCGCCGTCTCGTCCATGCGGTCAGTAAGGGCCCAACTGAAGGTTGCGGCCTTAATCGCCTCTGCAAAGTCGGGGCGGAAGTAGACCGGATTGGTTCCGGCCACCAAAAGGGCACCTACGCGCTTTGCTTTGAGGTCACCAATGAGGTTGGCCACGCGCGCGTCGTTTCCGCGGCGGATGTATACGGGCTTGTCGGTGCGCAGTGTAGCGCCGAAGGCTCCGACCAATGCGTTGAGCGCAGCAGAAAGCTTCGCTTGGTTGGCGTCGTCACCGCCGACCAAAACAACGGCCTTACCATTGGCGGCCTTTAGTTCACCTGCCACCGTCTTGAGGGCCTTGGTCAGGTCGTCGCGAAGGGCAATCTTAGATGCAGAGCCTCCAAGTTCATTCACGAGGTAGGCCAACGCACCTGAAACTTCAGATGGCTTGATTTTTACACGCTTATCAGCGTTAGAGCCAGTGAGCGAAAGGTTGCTCTCGAGCTCAACGTGGCGAAGCATGCCATTACCTGGCTTGCGGCGCGTAGCATAATCGCTACTTAGTTGCTGGGCCATTCCGCTACCCAAGAAGTCGCTACCAAACGACACCACCAGGTTGGCAGCGGTCAGGTCAACGTATGGAAGGGCGCGAACACCGGTAAGGGATTCCCACACGTCCAAGTTATTGGACTGAGAAACCGCGTCGAGTTCGACGTGCTGAAAGTTGGCATACGCTTGGCGCAGACGCTCAATCGACGCTTGAAGCGCAGGACTGAACACACTTGAGGTCAAAAGGACGAACTGTGTTCCCTGAGCCAATGCTGCATCGGCAGCCTTCTTCAACGAGGCTTCAACGGTCGACCAATCGCTCTCTTTTCCATTCAGAACGGGACCGCGAAGGCGAGCTGAGTCGTACAGCGAAAGCACGCTAGCTTGTGCACGGGCATTGGTTCCGCGATTGAAACGGCCAGCGTCACCGGGCTCGATCTTGATGGGGCGACCCTCACGAGTCTTTACCAAAACTGAAGCGTAGTCCTGTCCGTCCGTGTAGGCCGTGGCATAGAACGAAGGAACGCCTGGAGTAAGGCTGTCCGGCTTCACCACGTAGGGTACGCTTTCAATTATGGGTTGCTCGCACGCCGCCAAGGTTGCAGCGGCGGTGCTGAAGCCCAAGAACTTCAAAAAGTCACGGCGGCTCGCCTGAGCTTCCATGCTGCGCTCGTCGGCCAAAAAGACGTCGGCCGGAATGTCTTGGGCGAATTCGTTTTCGGCCAAACGTTGCGACACTTCGGTGTTCGCGAGCTGGTCGAAGCTCTTCCAGTACACTTTATTACTTGCCATAGGATTGTTCGCTTAGTAGTGGCACTTGCCGCATTCGAGACCGCCAATGCTAGCAGCCGTAATTTTTTCATCGTGGAAGCGATCGACAAGGCGGTCGCTAATTGAGGCTGAACCATCAATCGAACCCGCATAGTAGCCGTTGTCGCCTTTGATTTCGGTTTCGCGGTGGCAATTGATACACCATCCCATCGTGAGCTCGCTGAACTGGTATACCTCTTCCATCTCTTGTACCGGACCGTGGCACGTCTGGCACTCGATCTGTCCTGCAGATACGTGCTGGGCGTGGTTGAAGTAGGCCAAATCAGGAAGGTTGTGGATACGGACCCATTGAATCGGTTTCTGCTCGTAGCCCTCGATGTAGGTGCGGGCCTCTGGATCCCATCCAATGGCAGCGTAAATCTTGGCAATTTCGGGAGAGCGCTCACCTCCATACTTTGGATTACCGGCAGCATCAACGATCTCTGAGCCGTCGATGTACATGTGGCAGTTCATACACACGTTAGCCGAAGGAATTCCAGAGTGCTTGCTGTGGCGCGCACTACTATGGCAGTAGTTGCAATCCACACCATTGTCACCTGCGTGGATCTTGTGGCTAAACGCAATCGGCTGGGCGGGCTGGTAGTTCTGCTCCATACCTACCCCCATGAGGAAACTGTACAGAGAATACAAGAAGGCCAAGGCCACAACTACAGTTAAGAAGGTCATGAAGCGCTTGTTTGCCACCAAAATCCGGCTGAACACCCCAAGGTCCTCTACAAGGTTGGTTGGATCCTCTCCATTTAACTGCTTCAGCGTGTTGCGAACACGGAGCAGCAAGTACAAATTGATCAGAAGGAAGCCACCGAGCACGTACACGAGCCACGGTGAAGATGCGTCTTCGGTCGCAGCAGGCGCTGCAGCTGCGTCAGCCGCAGGGGCAGGAGCCGCCTTTTTTTCTCCCTCAACCGTGTATGCGAGAATGCTTTTGATGTCGTCGTCGGTAAGAGCCGGGAAGGCTTGCATCACCGAACCTCCGTATTCTTCAAAAATTGCATTGGCATCCTTGTCACCTGAGGCGCGGAACTCCGCGTTATTGCGAATCCACTTGAGAAGCCATTCCTCAGAACGACGTTGGGTAACGTCTCCGAGGGCGGGCCCTACGAGTTTTTTGTCGAGCTTATGGCAGCTCGCACAATTCGCTTTAAAGAGTTTTTTGCCGGCTTCGGCGCTGACCTCGCCCGAGGCAGATATGCTTAAGACACTGATTGACAGAATCGTAAGAAACGAGCGTCGAATCAGCGAAGCAATTGGTGAGAAACGCATGCGCATACTGTATGGTAATCTGTGGCTTTTTAAGGCAGGGCAAAAGTACGACAGAACGAGGTCGGGCATAATTATTCCCGACATCCGCATTTTTAATTTAAATCCATTCTAAACAAGCGCGCATCTCAAGTGGACCCTCAAAAAAATCCGCTACTTTTGCGCTTATGATTGCTTGGATTCTCGCACTGCACCTCAATGGTTCTGACTCGGTTGTTACGGGCCGCGGTGAGGCATTGCATTCCTATTGGGAAGCCAGTGCCGCCGCCCAAAAATCCGCACGAAACGCAAGCGGCAGTCAGGGTGCCGAGCGCTACAGTGTTCAAGTGTATGCCGGACGGCGTTCCGACGCTAATGCGGTATTTGCGAGACTCACCGACTCAGTGGGAGCCCAGGTTCCAGTAGTACTTCACTTTGACGAGCCCCAATTCAAAGTATTTGTGGGCATCTACGGCAGCCGACTTGAGGCCGAATACGCCCTACGCAAGTGGCGGGCTCGCTACCCGACGGCATTTGCCGTTCAGGCTCCGAATCAGCGATTCAAGAAGGGCTCGAGCGTCCGCTGAAGCGCGGCCGCGGGAACAACGCCCGACTGGCGCCACACCACCTCACCGTTGCGAAAGAGTGCCAACGTGGGCACACCCTGAATTCTGTAGGTCTGAGCCACCGAAGGATTGCGGTCTATATCAATTTTGATGATGCGAAGGCGCCCCTCCATAAGTCGGTGCAGTTCCACCAGAATGGGAGCCATGCTCTTGCACGGCCCGCACCATTCT
>CAIJMB010000190.1 GCA_903821715.1 uncultured Flavobacteriales bacterium | reverse complement strand
GCGCGTCGATAAAGTGATCCCTGCGGCACTGAGAAGCACGGCTACTACATCATGGTCGTTTGCCCGCAATTCGATCTCCGGCCTGTCTCATCTGGAAGGCAAGACGGTCAGCATCCTTACGGACGGGGCGGTGCATCCGCAGCGGGTTGTTACATCCGGCTCGATCGATCTTGAGCGCGCAGCAACCATTGTCACGGTTGGTTTGCCGATCATTGCCGACATGCAGACCCTGCCAATGGCAGCGCAAATCGATGCTGGATTTGGACAGGGCCGCGTGAAGAACGTCAACAAGGCGTGGCTGCGGGTGTTTCAATCCTCCGGCATCTTTATTGGCCCAAATGAAAACAACCTAGTCGAGGCAAAGCAGCGTTCGACAGAGCCATACGGTACTGCTCCGGCACTTAAATCGCAGGAAATCTTGATTGTTCTGACACCAACATGGGCCGACAGCGGTCAAGTGTTTGTCCGACAGTCGGACCCGCTGCCGCTCACTCTGGTTGGCATGACGCTGGAAGTCTCTATGGGGGCGTGATGGGTACCCGTAAAAGCCCCTCTGCTCCATATTTTAAGCATGCAGAGCTTTATTGCTCTCCAACAAATAGGCGTTTCAAATGTTTGAAGGCACATTCCTGACAGGCTTATCAACTGCTTTTGAAAAAGAGGCCGGTGGGATTGGTAAAATATTCTCGATCGGCGGTGCTTTAACCGGCGCGATTGGTGGATTTTTCCAAGCTCAGACACAGCAGAACCAGCTTAAGTCGCAGGCCATGTCGCTTGAGTTCCAGTCTAAGATGGCTGAGATTAATGCGCGGCAGGCAGAGTTTGGCGCGCAAGGTATAGCGCAGGCCCGTTTCAAGGCGGCAGGCTACGAGCGTGGCAAAGTGGTAGCGCTCCAGCACCTCGTAGTGGGTGACGGCGTGCTTTCCGTGCTTGCCGTCGGGAAAAATCGCTTGCACTTTGCGGTCCTGAAGCGAGCGTCCGATGTGGCCGGTCACGGTTCCGCGGTCTTCGCGCACATTGCCCCACACCAGGGCGTGGTATTCGCGGTCGCAGCTGTGGTCGGCAAACTGCTTCGCCAAAAAGGCGAGTGCATAGTCGGTTCGGGCCACGACCAGTAGGCCTGAAGTGTCCTTGTCGATGCGGTGCACTAAGCCGGGCCGCACTTCGCCGCTCGCGCCGGGCAAATTCTGAAAGAGGTAGAGCAGGCCGTGCACGAGGGTACCGGTAAAGTGACCAAATGCCGGGTGCACCACCATGCCCGCGGGCTTGTTGATCACCGCGAGGTCGTCGTCGAGGTAGACGACGTTGAGGTCGATGGGCTCGGCCTCGAGCACAAACTCGCGCGGAGGCTGCGCCAGCACCAGCGTAACCTCTTCGCCCGGCTTTACCCGGTGGTTCGACTTGACGGGCAGGCCGTCGACGCGTATAGCTCCAGCCTCGGCCGCCTTCTGAATGCGGTTGCGCGAGGTTTTCTCGAGAAAATTGAACAGAAATTTATCGACGCGAAGCGGCTTTTGGCCCGCGTCGGCTACAAACCGGTGGTGAACATAGAGTTCCTCTTCGGTGCCAGCGCCCTCTTCGAGCTCGTCCTCAAACTCGATCATTGCTTAATCAGTCGGGTTACGTGGCCGGAATCGCTTCGAATCAGGTACAGCCCTGCGGGCAGGCCGCGAAGGTCCACACGCCAAGGCTGAGAAGCGTCGGCGCGCGCGGCCGTAGCGACGGCAGATCCCAGCGCATTGAGCACCTCAAGGCGGAGTCCAGTCCCGTGGACCACCGCCCAATCGCTTGCGGGCTGTGGAGCCACGGTCAAACCGACGGAGCGCTGGGGTTCGCGGGTGCTGAGGTCGCCGGGGGTTCCGCGAAAGAACGGACGAATAGCCAACGCCCCCGGAAGCTGGCTCAAAAACCACTCGCCCACCTCACCAAATGCCTTGGTAGCGTCGGTGTGCACGTCAAGACCCAGCACGGCGCGGGGCATGCCCTGGTCCGAATTCGAGGTCTCCATGACGACTCCGAGGTAGACGTCACGCGGCACCACAAGACCAAGCGTGTCAAGCACATAATGGCGGCCGAGCTGGCCGGCGTAGTTCCATACCACCTCGTAAAGCGAATCGCTCACGTAGATGGGATCGCCCGGGAAGCCGGCGGTATCGATGGTCCAGACCCCGAGGCGAAAGCGCTCGCCCTCGCCCTGAGGGCCGGCGGGAATCCACTCGAGGTCCATTCCGCGCAAGGTATCGGCCTGCACAAACTGGTAGCGCTGCGCCCAGCGGGGTTCGACACCTTGGGCCACTCCGTAGCCGCGCTCGATGCTGCCGTCGTCGACTACGTAGCGCTGGTCGCACGCGATTCGAATTCGCGCGGTGTCGTTGCTGCGGTCGCCCACGGCTTCGCCGTCAAACCAGTAGGCGAGGTTCCAGGCAAAGGGCCCTGTGGGAATAAGTTGCGGGCGGTTCAGCGCCAAATTAAACGGGGTCGACACGTTGTGCAGCAGGTTTGACACGACCGGAACCGTCAGGCGGCTCTGCAGGACGCTGCCTGTAGCGTCCGTCCAACTCAACTTGCCGAGGTTGAGCTGCCATCCGCCGACCGGAACAATACCATTGCGGCGGTAGGGCGTGCGCACCGAGTCGCGCTCGAGCAGCACGCGGTTGTAGTGAAACCAGGGCACCTCGCGGTAGACATTGAGTAGTCGGGCCGGAGGCGTAATCCACGTCGGGTCAAACAAGGCGGAATCGCCCAAGCCCTGCGTGGCGCTGAGCTCGAGGTAGTCCACCAAAAACACATCAAAGGCGCCTGAAGGGGCTCCGTGACGGCCGATGCGCACTCGGGTGGCCGATGATCCGTTGGCCGGAACCGCAAACGTGTAGGCCTTCCAGCGGTCGTCGGCGAGTCCGCCTCGGATTCCGCCCATGCGAACCCAGGCGGTATCGGCGCTGCTCCAGGCGTGCACCACCAAGCTGTCACTGGACTCGCACGGATCGCCAAAGCCGCCCTGCTGCACGCGAAACCCGAGCACCGCCCCCGAGGGAGCCGCAAACCACGGACTGTATAGGGCGTCGCCCAGCGTATCTGTGGACAATACACCTGGATGGTAGGGTGCGCCGCTGGCCGAAATTCCGTCAAATACGGCGACTCCAAGGCTTAAGGGCTTGCGCGCCATGGTTTGGGACACCTGCACCCCTCGCGACGTCCATCCCAAAAGAATTCGGTGGTCGAAGCCCGCACTCAACGGCAGATTTAAGGTGTCTGAAAATGTTTTAAACGCCTGAAACGATTGGATCACCGCCCCACCCCACGGCACCATAGCCTGCTCAACGGGCTGGGCCGATGCCGCCATCGCCGCCAGCCAAAGACCCACAAACCAAGCTCTTACTTGAGCCATACGCGAACTTTGGCCTGAGCAGGTAGCGCGGGCGCGCCATTTGAATTCGCAGGGCTCTGGGACTGAATGGCCGCTGACGTCGTATCACCTTCCATCCACTGGATTCCGAGGCCCGAAAGCTGCAGCAATGCCTTAGCCTCGCCGTAACTGAGGCCCGTGAGGTCCGGAACCGGCTGAGTGAGGTCGCCGCTCCGCATGCCCACTCGAAGCGTGAGGCCGGCGCCCTTGCGAACGCGGCTGCCTGCTTCAAGGGGGCGTCCGTTGTATTCCACTTCCAATACCAATCCGTCGGTTACATCAGGAACGTACTGAATGTCTGAAACGTACAATCCACGCGTACGAAGGTCGAGTTCGGCACGTGCCAGCGTGCGCTCTTTAATGGCTGGCAAGCGCACCAATTCGGGCCGCGACCGGTTGATTGTGAGCATCACTTGGCGGCCGGCTTTCACGACGGCTCCGGCGACCGGATACTGCTGGTACACCTCGCGGGGGCGAAGCTCGCGGCGGTACATGGCGGAATCCAGTAAAACACCTTCCAACTCAAGTTCCGCAAGCGCAGACTGCGCGTCCTCCAAACTCATTCCGCTTAAATCCGGAACCGTTTGGACCTCGCCAAACCCCGTTACCCATTTAAGAATAGATTGCGCCGACATGCCCAGCACGATAAAAAACAACAGCGCCAGGACGGCGTTGACCCCAAAGGTCTTGCTCTTGAGAAACAGCCACAAATTACCCATTGGCACAAAGGTAGTCCGACGCATCTATCTTTGACCCATGCGTCCCCTTGTTGCCGTAGCCATGGGCGGCTACTCTAGTGAATTCGGCATCTCGCTTCTGAGCGGAAGCCACGTGTTTGACGTCCTCGACCCCGTGCGCTACGACCCCGTGCGCCTCGAGCTGCACCCCGGCGACGGATGGAAGGCGTTCGACGCCTCAGGCCTGCCCCTGCGCTTCAGCGACCGCACCTGGACCATCATTGACATCGACGGAACCGAGCGGCGCATCGACGCCATCCTCAACCTCATCCACGGCCACCCGGGCGAAGACGGCACCCTCGCCATGGCCTGGGAGCAAGCCGGCATCCCCTACTCGAGCTGCAGTCCCGCCGCCTCGGCGCTCACCTTTCACAAGCTGTGGACCAACGCCGTGGCCCAGCGCTTGGGAGTTCGAGTGATGCCGTCGGTTCACCTTCGGCGCGGAGCCGACGAGTCGGCCGTCCACGACTTCTTGGCCACCCAGACCTACCCCCTCTTTGTCAAGCCTTGCCGTAGCGGTTCCAGCTACGGTGTCACCCGAATCACGTCAGCCCACGAATGGCCCGAAGCCCGTGACTTTGCGTGGCACGAAGACGACGAACTCGTCGTCGAACAAGGCGTCGTCGGAACCGAACTCGGCTGCGGCGCCTTTGTCGCCCCTGATGGGATCCGCATCCTCGGCATCACCGAAATCGTTCCCAAAAAGGCCTTTTTTGACTTCGAAGCCAAGTACCAGGGCGCCTCTGAAGAAATCACGCCGGCCCGCATCGCAGATTCCGCCGCCGAAGCCGTTCGCCGCGCCACCCAGCGCCTCGTCGAAGGCATGGCGCTTCGCGGATTTGTGCGCGCCGACTTCATTCTGCCTGCCGACGGAACCGACCCCGTCCTCATCGAAATCAACACCATTCCCGGCATGAGCGCTGAAAGCATTGTTCCGCGCCAGCTTGCCGCGGCCGGAATCTCGATGCGAAGCTTCGCCACGGACCTCGCCGAATCCACCCTCAATCGCCATGAAGACCGCGCTGTTCCCCGGATCTTTTGATCCCCTCACCCTCGGCCACGAAGACGTCGTGCGCCGCGCCGCACCCCTTTTTGACCGAATCATTGTCGGAATCGGTGTCAACGCCAACAAAAAGTACATGTTCTCGCTCGAGCAGCGCATGGCCTGGATCCGCGAATCCTTTGCCGACCTGCCCCACGTTGAGGTAGCGAGCTACGAAGGCCTCACCATCACGTTTGCCAAGTCGCTGGACGCCCACTATATGGTCCGCGGCCTGCGCAATCCCGCCGACTTCGAATTCGAAAAGGCCATCGCACAAACGAACCGCGAACTCGAACCCCACATCGAAACCGTCTTCTTTCAGACCCGTGCCCGCTACGCCTATATTGCCTCGAGCCACGTGCGCGAAGTAATTCGCTACGGCGGAGACTACACGCTCTTCGTGCCCAGCGCGGTGCGCATCACTTCCTGAATCGTCGCATAGGTATCCTTGGCGGCCTCGCGCCACGCAGCTTCGGCCATCCAGCGCACGTCCTCAATTCCCTCCTCGGTTTGGGGCGTCAACTCGGGCCTTCCGTCCACCTTCATTCGAAACCAGTGCGTCGTCTTAACGTACGCCACACCCTTCATCTCGTAGCGGTGCACGGTCTCGCAAAGTTTTGACCCCAAGGCAATTCCGCCAATTCCGCACTCCTCTTCGACCTCGCGCACGGCGCATTCGTCGATGGCCTCCCCGGACTCCAACTTACCCTTCGGCAGGTCCCACTGACCCAAACGGTGGATCCATAGAACCTCTCCAAATGAATTTTCTACCCATCCGCCCGCCGCAGTGACGGGTTGCTCGCTGTACTTTTGCGCCATGATTTTTGAAGCTACGTCGGCCGAAACATTGGCCGGACTCTTACTGCAAATTAAAGCCGTTTCGCTGCGTCCCGACGAACCCTTTACCTGGGCCTCTGGACTCAAGTCGCCGATTTACTGCGACAACCGCGTTACTCTGTCGCATCCGCGCGTACGAACCTACCTGCGCGAGCAAATGGCTTCACTGATCCAGGATCAGTACCCTGCAGTAGACGCCATCGCCGGAGTAGCCACGGGCGCCATCGCCCTCGCCGCCCTCGTCGCTCAAGAACTTGACCTACCGATGGTCTACGTCCGTTCGGCGCCCAAAGAGCACGGACGCCAAAACCTCATCGAAGGCGAATTGCCCAAAAACGCCCGGGTCGTCGTCATCGAAGACCTCATCTCTACCGGCAAATCTTCGCTCCAAGCGGTGGACGCGCTTCGCGACGCCGGCGCCCACGTCCTCGGAATGGCCGCCATCTTCACCTACGGCTTCCCCGCCGCCAGCGAGGCCTTCACGACTGCCGACTGCAAGCTCCGCACCTTGAGCGACTACGACCACCTTCTCAAGGCAGCTCAGTCGCGCGGAACCTTGACCCAAACCGAACTCGAAGCCCTCTCGGGCTGGCGCCTCGACCCCAAGGGGTGGAGTGACGCTAAGGGGTAGTTGCGCTCGCGCTGAAGCGCTCGCAGTTACTTGCTCCTTGCTTCTTGACACCTTTGGCGCACACGTCGCTTCTCGCCTCTTGTTTGCGCTCAAGGCTTTGAGGCCGCTAGCTCCTTGTTCCTAGTTCGGGACTGTGGCACTACAAGTAACTAGAAACCAGAAACCAACTAACTAACGAGCCATCCTCGCCAATCTCAGCCAACCTCGCAAATCTCAGCCACCCTCGCCAACTAGCCAACCAGCCACTCCAATTCCTTATGCCCCACCCAGCGCACGCTTCCGTGCTCCAACTGGATTCCGAGGCGGCCGTCGGGTGAAAGGAATTTGGGCGTAGCGGCAAAGGTTTCGCCCGTGGACCGATCGCGAAAGCGATTGAGTTGGCGCCAGCCGAGTAGCTTGGATGCGTAGCGATCCAAAACATCAGACCCGACGGGAGACTCGAGGTGCGACGCAAGTAGGGCCGCCAGCTGCTCGGCCATTCCGTCCAGTTCAAGGCCCGGTAACCAGGCGCAGCCCTCAGGTGCTTGCGTGACGTTGATGCCGATTCCGAGAAACCAGCGCGTGCACATGCCGCCTTGCCAGTAGGCTTCAGTGAGGAATCCGCCCAGCTTCTGCCCGTTGAGGTACAGGTCGTTAGGCCACTTGAGCTGCACGGCGTACCCACGGGACTCGAGCCATTCCGCGACAGTAAGCGAGGCCTGTGCATGGCGCACAAACACGTAGGACGCCGTCCACTGTAGCGCTGGACTCACGAGAGTCATGAGCAAGCTGGAATGGGGAATGTCGGCCCAGTGGGTTCCGCCACTGCCACGCCCCTCAGTCTGCGCACCTGCCGTTATGGCAGTCCATCCGGCTGGATTCCATTGGTCGGAATTCGCGTGCGCCCACGCCTGAGTGGAGGGCAACTCACTGAATTTGATCTGCTTAATTGGACTTGACGCGGGCGGCATTCTGCAAAAATGCGGCGAATTCGGCGGCAATTCCGCCACATTCAGAAATTGGCACCCAAATTGTGCTTAACCGCGGGTAATTTTACCGAATGACTGCAACGTTTGCTGAACTTCCCCAGATTGTACGCAGCGCCATCGAAGGCGTAAGCGACATCAAGGGCGAAAACCTCGTACTACTCGACCTTCGCGGGCTCGACAACGCCGTGTGCGACTTTTTTATTGTCGCTGAGGCGCAATCCACTACCCAGGTCAACGCGATGGCCGATGCGGTGCACAAACGCGTCCGCGAGGAAGCCAACGACAAGCCGTGGCACGTCGAAGGCGCCCAGCAGTCTGAGTGGGTGCTCATGGACTACGTCTCGACCGTTGTACACCTCTTTCAGCGCGAAGCCCGCGCTTTTTATGATCTTGAAGGATTATGGGCAGATGCTCCCTCGGTGGCGCTTCCGCAACAATACCTCGTTGAAGCTGTTTAACTACTGATGAGCAAAAAGAACAAGGGCCCAAAGCCCGGGCCTGCGCCCAAGGGCGGCCTCCCCAAATTCAACTTTAGCTGGATTTACATCGCGGTCTTTATCGGACTGCTTGGCCTTCAGTTTGCACAAAGCCAGTTCGGAACCCAAACCGAACCCTCGAACTTTAACGAGCTGAGCACGCGCATTCAGCGCGGCCACGTCGACCGCGTCAAGGTGGTCAACAGCAAAGAAGTCTACGTATTCATCAAGGCCGACACGCTGGCGGCCGTCAAAGAGTACGAGGAATTGGCCAAAACGTCGATTGGCGACGCGCCCAATCAGGGTCCGCACTACGTGTTTGAAATGCCTGCGGAATCGTTTGACCGCGCCATGGAACGCTTTTATGCACAGAATCCCAGCCTCGGCGAAGTCAGCGTGGAGTACAAAGACGAGCCCAACTACTGGGGCGAAGCGCTTGCATGGCTGGTTCCGATTTTGCTGTTTGCTGCACTGTGGTTCTTCCTCATGCGCCGCATGGGCGGTGGCGGTGCAGGCGGCCCTGGCGGACAAATTTTCAACATCGGCAAGAGCCGTGCGCAAATGTTTGACGCCGACAACGCGGTCAAAATCACATTCAAAGACGTTGCGGGCCTCGACGGAGCCAAAGACGAAGTCCTCGAAGTCGTCGACTTTTTGAAGAATCCCAAAAAATACACCGACCTCGGCGGTAAAATCCCCAAGGGCGTGCTGTTGAGCGGGCCTCCGGGAACCGGTAAAACCCTCCTCGCCAAGGCCGTAGCCGGAGAGGCAAAGGTTCCGTTCTTTTCACTGAGCGGTTCCGACTTTGTCGAAATGTTTGTGGGTGTCGGAGCCAGCCGTGTGCGCGACCTCTTCAAGCAGGCTAAAGAAAAGTCGCCGAGCATCATCTTTATCGACGAAATCGACGCCATCGGTCGTGCCCGCGGTCGCAACGCATTCAGCGGCGGCAACGACGAGCGCGAAAACACGCTCAACCAGCTCCTTACCGAGATGGACGGATTCGGAACCAACGAGCACGTGATCGTCATGGGCGCCACCAACCGTGCCGACATTCTGGATCGCGCCCTCATGCGTGCCGGACGCTTTGACCGCATCATTTATGTGGACCTTCCCGAGGTTTCAGAGCGCATCGAGATTTTTCAAGTTCACCTTCGCCCGCTCAAGCTTGGCGAAGACGTAGACGTCGAGTTCCTCGCGCGCCAAACCCCTGGTTTTAGCGGAGCAGACATCGCCAACGTGTGCAACGAAGCCGCCCTAGTGGCCGCACGCAAGAACAAGAAGGTTATCGAGAAGCAAGACTTTTTGGATGCCGTAGACCGCATCGTCGGCGGCCTCGAAAAGAAGTCCAAGTTCATTACCCCTGAAGAAAAAGAAGTGATCGCGTACCACGAGTCGGGACACGCCACCGTGAGCTGGCTGCTCGAGCACGCCTCTCCGTTGGTTAAGGTGACGATTGTTCCGCGCGGACGGTCACTAGGTGCCGCATGGTACCTGCCCGAAGAGCGCCAATTGACCTCTAAAGATCAAATGCTCGACGAGATGTGCGCCACCATGGGTGGACGCGCCGCCGAAGAGGTCATCTTTGGCCGCATCACCACCGGAGCCCTCAGCGACCTTGAAAAGGTCACCAAGCAAGCCCGCGCCATGGTTTCGGTCTACGGTCTTAATGAGCGCATCGGAAACATCACCTACTACGATTCGTCGGGCCAGAACGAATACCAGTTTGACAAGCCCTATTCAGAGCGCACCGCCGAGGTGATCGACGAAGAGATCAGCAAGCTCATCGAAGGCCAGTACGAGCGCGCCAAAGAACTGCTTCGCGCCAACCGCGACAAGCTCGAAACCCTTGCCAAAGAGCTACTTTCCAAAGAAGTCATCTTCCGTGATAACCTCGTCGCCATCTTCGGAGAGCGCCCTTGGATGAGCCGAGAAGAGCGCCTTGCCGCACATTCTGAGGCCAAGCCCGAGGTGAGCATCGAGACGCCCGAGGCTCCGATCCAGGAGCTAGAAGCCACGAACGAAGAGCCGCAGGCTCCGAACCAGGAACCAGAAGCCACGAACGACGAGCCGCAGGCCCAGGAACCAGAAGCCAAGAACGACGAGCCGCAGGCTCCGATCGATGAGGCAAAAAATGCCTAAGGCATTCGGTGGATTGCGTTTGATTTATCCGTAATTTTCACCCCAGTATGGCGGGTTGGATCGGAAAATTTCTTACCGTACTCAGTGGTTCACCCCAATCCGCTGGGGATGAGGCGTCTGAGCCGCAAACCTTTGCGGGCATCACCGACCCCGTGGATTTGGCATTTGTGCGCAAGTTCACGCAGAGCTCCGGTCTCTTTCTGTACTGCGGCAGCGTCGACGAAGTAGTCGAAAACCTCAAAGCGGTAGGCGCCGAAACGGGTCAATCGCAGTTTTTTGTTCCCGAGAAGTCGCTGCACGCGTGGTTTGCCCAAGCAGGACTGCAGGTCATCTACGACAACCCCCTCGAGGCCGACGCCATGGCGACCACCTGCCATGCCGCAGTGGCCCAAACCGGCGGAATAATGATCACTGACGCCCAAACGCAAGGACTGAAGTTCGCCCAGCTTCCCGCCATCCACCTCGTAGTGGCTCGAGTGTCGCAGGTGGTCAATAGCCTTTCGGACGGAATGTCCGCCATCAACAAGTTCCACCGCGAGCAGCGCCCCCTGAGCATCATTACCCTCAAAGGCAAGCGCGACGAGGCGGTCCTTCAAGCCAAAGTTGATCCCAACAAGGGGCGCGAGCTCTACTTCTTCCTCGTCGAAGACCACCTATTCACCGACCTATGATGCAGCGCAGCCTCTGGGGCCTCGTGTATGCCCTGGTTGTCGCGTTCTTGTGCATCGGACTGCCCTGGACGCCCGCCCTACTCTTTTTGCTCTTACTGGGCGTAGCCGTCGAGCTCATTCGAATGCCCAATTTGAACCCGCGCCAGCGTTCGGCCGGAATCCTCTACACCTTCGCCAGTGCACTCGCGACCGGCTGGCTTTGGGGCGTCGGCGGCGGGCAATCCATTCTCGCGGTGTTCATTCTCATCTGGCTCTCGGATTCCATGGCCTACGTGGGCGGACGCCTTTTTGGCCGCACCCCCATGGCGCCCGTACTGTCGCCCAAAAAGACCTGGGAGGGCTTAATCACCGGCATCCTCTTTACAGTCGGAACCGCGTTTG
>CAIJMB010000189.1 GCA_903821715.1 uncultured Flavobacteriales bacterium | reverse complement strand
AGCGATGGTTTCCGGCGTTTATTATGAGCGGAGCTCGGAATCCGGTATTAACCTTTTGGAGGGTTTGTGTTTGAGGAGGGAATATAAGACGCTAAGTAAAAATGAAAATATTTAATTCGCGTGATATAATTCTATCACGCGAATTTTGAAAGAAAGTTCAACCTTGGCCGCTCAACTCACAACAGAGGTTTAAAATGCGGTGTTCCAAAGTAAGTCGGAATTAGCGCCAAATTATGCTAACAGAATTTGTTAATAGCCGCCTTTTTGCCTGAACCCGTTGGAGTGAGGCACCATGCCCAAACCTGCTGGCTGCTTTAGCTAGCAACTAGCTGCGAGCAGCTGATTATGCTCGCCGCTGCATCGACGCTTCGTAGAGCGCGATTCCGGCAGCCACTGATACGTTGAGTGAGGCGGTCTCGCCGCTGGTGGGGATTTTGGCGGTGGCGTTACAGGCCTTCCATAGGGCGGGAGAGATTCCGTCTTCTTCAGAACCCATGATGAGTACGGCGGGACCGCGAAGGTCGCAGTCGGCCAAGGTTCCGGTGGCTTTTTCAGAGATTCCGACGATCTGGCAACCGCTCATTTCAAGCGAGGTCAGCGCGATGGGAAGCGAGCGCACGCGGCAAATGGGCATGCGCAACAGTGCTCCGGCTGAAGATTTTACGGCGTCGGCGTTCATGGGTGCGCTTCCTTCTGAGAGTACGATGGTGTGGGCGCCAAAGCTTTCGCACGAGCGAGCGATGGCTCCGACATTGCGCACGTCAGTGACGCGGTCGAGCACGACGACGAGGGGATCGACTCCGCGCTCGGCGAGCCCGGCCATGACATCGGCAAGGTCGGCATAGGCCACGCTCGAAGCCCAGCTCACGACACCTTGGTGGTTGGCGCGGGTGAAGCGCTGCATGCGCTCGTTCGGAACAAACTTGACAAAAATTCCCTTCTTGCGGGCCTTGGCCGCAATCGCCATGAGCGCAGGGTTGCGGGATTCTTGAGCGATAAACACGCGGTCCAGAACCACTTCAGACTCTAGAGCCTCTTCAATCGGGCGAATTCCGTAGATTAATTGGTCGTCAAGTTGCTCGCTCATAGTGTGTTATTCGGTTTCGCCTTCTTCGGACTCACCCTGAAGGGCGCGGTCGACCAATGACGGATTCGTGGATTTGCTGTTTTTAAGCCCTAACTGGCGCAGTTGCTCGGCACGGCGAACGAGGTTGCCCTTGCCTTGGCTGAGCTGCTTCATCGCGTTTTCGTAGGTCTTGGTGGTGGTCTGCATTTGGTTGCCCACCTTGATCATTTCTTCAGAGAATCCTACGAACTTGTCGTACAGGTCCGATGCCTGGCGAATGATTTCGCCGACGTTGCGGTTCTGGCGCTCTTGGCGCCAAAGGGTTCCGACGGTGCGCAGCGTGGTCCAAAGGGTGGTGGTGCTGACCAGCGCAATGTTGCGGTCAAATGCCTCTTGGTACAGTCCGGGTTCGGCCTGCAAGGCGGTGCTGAACGCGCCTTCGATCGGAACAAACAGCAGCACAAAGTCCAGCGAAACGTCATACAAATTCTGGTAGTTTTTGTCTGAAAGTCCGCGAATGTGCGCACGAAGCGACGCGATGTGCTCCTTCATCGCGAGGGCCTGCTCTTCAGGATTTTCGGCGTTTACAAAGCGTTCATATGCCACCAGACTGACTTTGGAATCAATCACCAAGTGCTTGCCCTCGGGCAGGTTGAGTACCACGTCAGGCTGTAGTCGGCGGCCGTCGGAATCCGTGGTCGAAGCTTGCACGCTGTACTCGAGGTCGCGGGTGAGTCCACTGCGTTCAAGAAGCTTTTCGAGCACCATTTCGCCCCAGTTTCCTTGGGCCTTGTTGTCGCTGCGCAAGGCGCGGGTGAGCGCGTTGGCTTCGTTGCGGAGCTTTTCGGACTGCTCCATAAGGCTGCGCACCTCGGCCTTAAGTTCGCTGCGCTCCTGAACGCCTTGCAGGTGGGTCTTCTCGACACGCTCCCCAAACTGCTCGAGTTTGGCTCGAAAGGGAGCAAGTAGTACGTCCATTTCGGCCTTGTTGCCCTGCTTAAGTTGTTCGTGAAGCATCCGCGACTGCTGACCAAGGGCCTCTTGGGCCACCACTTTAAACTCGTTTTTGAGCTGCTCGCGCTGGGCCTCGACTTCGCTTCGCGCGGAATCTGCCGCAGCGAGGCGCTCTTGCGTACGGGCGAGAGCCATGTCGGACTCGCGCTGGGCATTTTGAGCGGCCGTCAATGCCGTTTCTAGGTCGCGAACTCGCTGGTTGGCGGCATCGAACAACCCTTGAATGCGGGCCATTTCACCGGAATCGGTTCCGCCCGAAGTACTGCGCCGAAGCTGAAGCACAATGAGGGCCCCGAGAAGCACTACAGTGAGAATTAAAAGCCCGGTCGACATCACAGGTCAAAGGTAGGAAGGTCGGCCGACCAATTAGGGCCGTCCGCGCCCTGAGTTTTGAACCATTCCGCAGTCGTTGAAAACGGTTTGCTGCCCCAAAATCCGCGGTAGGCTCCGAGCGGGGAGGGATGGGCCGAGCGCAGCACAAGGTGGCGCGGATTGTTTAGGATAGATCCTCGCTTTTGCGCATGCGCACCCCACAACCAAAATGCGATGGGACGCGCTTCAGTGTTCAAAACCTCGAGCACGCGATGTACAAACGGATCCCAGCGGCCGTCGGAGTGGCTGGCTGCGGCTCCGGCGCGCACGGTCAGTGATGTGTTCAGAAGGAGCACGCCTTCGCGGGCCCATGCCGTCAAATCGCCTGTCGGGGGAGGGGTCCGACCGGTGTCTGATGCAAACTCCTTCAAAATGTTGCGCAGCGAGGGTGGCTCTATCACTCCCCGAGGAACCGAAAAAGCCAATCCATGGGCCTGCCCCGGCCCGTGGTAGGGGTCCTGCCCCAGCACGACCACCCGAACCTTTTCAAAAGGACACAATTCAAACGCATTCCACAGATCTGCAGATGGCGGATAGACGACTTCAGTTGCGTAGGTATCCGCGGCACGACTGCAGATGTCGTCCATCCACGTCGCCGTTGAATCCAGTTGGAGCGCGTGCTGCCAGTCAGCCGGAAGTGGAGGAATGCGGTTCACACTGCAAACTTCGTATTTTTGCCCTTATGCGTACGATTAAAACAATCCTTGCGGCCCTTCTTATTGCAGCTGCCGCGGCTTCTACGGCCTCGTGCAAATCAGCTGACATGTGTCCAGCGTTCATCGGATCGGCCGCGCCGACCGCCGAAGCTACGGCCCAGGTATGAGTCTGGTGCCTGTCGCCCGCATGGACGACATCTACCGCCTCGGTCGCTTTCGGGGCGGAATTCTAGTATTTAAGCACAGCACGCGCTGTAGCATTTCAACGGCGGCTCACCACCGTGTGACCACCTGGCTTTCGACCCGACCCGAGGTTGAAGTGGGCTACCTCGACGTACGTTCTCAACGCCCGCTCAGCAACGAACTCGCTGAAGCTTGGTCAGTAGAGCACCAAAGTCCGCAGCTACTGTGGTTTCGCGAAGATGGTAGTGTGCTTCACGAAAGCCACTTCGGAATCGATACTCGCTGGATCGAGTCACTGAACTGAACGCTGACTAGCGCGTTACACTATCACTCATGGAAGCATCGAATTCGAACCCCACACCCGTACGCAAGCCCAACTGGCTGCGCGTCAAGTTGCCCACTGGCACGAACTATCGCGCCGTGCGCAACGTCGTGGACCAGTACAAGCTTCATACGATTTGTGAATCAGGACGCTGCCCGAACATGGGTGAATGCTGGGGCGAGGGCACTGCGACCTTTATGATTTTGGGTAACATCTGCACCCGCTCGTGTGGATTTTGCAACGTAGCCACCGGACGCCCACTGCCCGTGGATTGGGACGAGCCTGACCGCGTTGCGCGCTCCATTCAGCGCATGAAGATCAAGCATGCCGTCCTCACGAGTGTGGACCGCGACGACTTAGCTGACGGCGGATCAATCATTTGGGCTGAAACGGTGGCTGCCGTGCGCCGCCTTTCACCCGGAACCACCATGGAGACTCTGATTCCCGACTTTCGCGGAATCACCGACCAAATTGACCGCATTGTCGAGGCTGCACCCGAAGTCGTAAGCCACAATATGGAGACTGTGCGCCGCCTGACGCGCCAAGTTCGCATTCAGGCGCAGTACGATCGCTCGCTCGAAGTACTTCGCTACCTCAAGGCCAACGGCGTCAACCGCACCAAAACGGGTATCATGCTTGGCCTTGGCGAAACCGAAGACGAGCTCTACCAAACCCTCGATGAAGTGCGCTCTGTCGGGGTCGATGTAGTTACCCTTGGCCAGTATTTACAGCCTTCTGCACGCCACTTGCCCGTCCAGCGCTTTGTAGAACCCGAAGAGTTTGAGCGCCTCGGAGCGTACGCCCGCACCCTCGGATTTCGCCATGTGGAGAGCAGTCCGCTCGTTCGTTCGTCGTACCACGCCGAACGGCATGTGCACTAAGCCATCTTTACCTTATTTTTAGCACTCTGTTTCGAAACCGTATGAAAATGAACCGTACCCGCCTCGCCGCCCTACTTTCAGGATCGGCTGTACTTCTTGCTGGAACTGCTGCAGTCCTCACCTGGGATGCGCAACCCGCTGAGCGCCACTATCAATTCGGCGACGAGCTCGCTCAAGGTCGCTTTGCAGGCTACAACGAGTACCTCCATATGATGCGCGCCAACCAAGTCACTGGTGAGATTGACCCTGCTGCGGTTCAGGCCGCGTGGGCGCAGCTTCTTCAGACTGCACAAAAAACCAATACACTCAATTGGGAGTCACGCGGACCTGACAACCACGGTGGTCGTACGCGCTCACTCCTTGTGGATCGCAACAATTCAAACATCGTGTACGCTGGTTCAGTAGGTGGAGGTTTGTACCGTTCAACCAACGGTGGTGCGAGCTGGAATGTGGTTAGTGATCCAGGTGCAAACCAAGCAATTGGTAGCATTTGTCAGGCTGCAAACGGTGACATTTACTACGGAACAGGTGAAATTTGGCTCGGGTATGGCGGTACTGGTCAGAACACTACGCCCAACTTTGCAGGTCGCGGGGTGTATAAGTCAACTGACGGGGTAAACTTCGTGCAATTGGCGAGCACGTTGCCAGCCAGTAATTCCGCAAGTGCGGCTTGGACTGCCGTTGCAGATATTGAAGCGCATCCGACCGATGCGAATACCATTTTTGCTGCGACCAACGGCGGCTTCATGAAGACTACCGATGGTGGTGCTACATGGACCCAACTTATGAGCGGAAGCATTACGGATTTCGCTCTTTCAGCCGCGGGAACGATCTACGTGAACCAAGCGGGACGTACGATGAAGTCAACCGATGGAGCCACGTTTACCGAGGTTTCAGCTCCAGTTGTTACATCAACCTCACTTCCGCGTCGTGCAGGCGGCCGAATTCGTTATTCAGTGAGCCCACAGGACGACAACTATGTATACTGTGTGCAGACCAACGGTTCGGCACTCGCAGCGGTCTACCGTTCTACAGATGGTGGCAGCACATGGTCTAAAATTGGCCAAAAGGGATCCAACTTTGATCCACTCTGTAATGGTGTAGGTGCAGACGTATACTGTCAAGGCATCTTCGACTTGTTCCTTACCGTAAGTGCTAAAGACAAAGACCATGTGTGGTTGGGCGGCATCACTGTATGGCAGTGGTCTGCCACGGGCGGATGGGTTCAGTCGTCCACTCTAAACGACTTTGCCGGCAACCCATTCTACCTGCACGCCGACAGCCACGAGCTCATCGTCGACCCCAATAACCCCGACGTCATCTTTACCTCAAACGATGGCGGAGTATTCAAGTCAAACAACCACGGTGCAACGTGGTTTGAGCGCAACCTCGGATACAACACCTACCAGTACTTCGGATTCGGAGTGGGTAAGGACCGCAAACTCTTGGGCGGATGTCAGGACAACGGTACGAGCTACCTTGACTACACAAGCGTTTCGCCGCACGGAGTCAAAAAGGTTTTTGGAGGCGACGGTGGACACAGCGATATATCTTGGCTCAACCCCAAAGTGATGTTTGCTGAGACACAGAACGGAAACTTCTACCGCTCCGACGACGGGGGTGAAGGTTGGGCGACGTTCTCTAACGCACTTCTTACACGAACACGCACAGCCGGACTACCTTACTCGAACTGGATGATGCCGTTCGAATTGTGGGAGACCACAACCGATGCACAGTCTCAAGATTCGGTATCATTCGAATTGCTTCCCGGCATTCGCTCGATGGGCTTTGGTGACGGAATCAAGCGCGTCTTCAAAGGAAAAATCAACCACAGTCAACCTGCGGCTAAGTTCATTGCCAGCACCGTCCAGATTACCGCAGGTGCACTTACGGCCACGGCAAATGCAAATGGAATCGTTTCAGGTGATGCCACAGGGGTGTTTTACGAGGATTCGGCTTATTTTGAAATCACGTTCAATACTCCGCCTATTGCCGAAATCATCGTCACATGTGATGTCTACCTTCCTGCAAACTCATCGTTGACGCTCAAGTCCGCAATTGGTGCACTTCCCGTGCGTGCGACCACCACGAGCCGTCTTGATGTAGGAGATGAATTTAAGGTTCAGGATCCCATTCAGTCTATGTTCTTTGTTGGCCTAACCTCGCAAACGACCGCGACGGTTCCAAAAATGGGTGGAGTATTCATGACCCGCGACGTGCACGACTTCAGCAAGACTCCGGAGTGGTGGCAAATCGCCCATTTGGGTAGCAACGTCACCCCTCACTACATGAAGGTTTCTGCGGACGGTAACCACCTCTTCGTATCTACTACAAGTGGTCGCCTCTACCGCATTTCAAATCTTCTAGCGGCTCGCACACTCAGCCAGGCATCGGTTGATTCCGCAAATGCAGTAATCACAGTTACGCAAATCGGAAACTGGAACGGTCGTGTCGTGACCGGAATCGATGTGGACCCCAACGACCCCAACCGTGTAGCGGTTTCATTGGGTAACTACGGAAACTCGGCCTACGTCTACCTCTCAACGAACGCACTGGCTTCTGTTCCTTCGTTCACAAGCAAGCAAGGAGATCTTCCGATGTTCCCATGCTACTCGGTATCATTCGACAAGGGCAACCCGAACCGCCTCTTTGTGGGCAGCGAGTGGGGTATGTTCATGGCCGACAACATCAATTCCGCTACGCCAAGCTATTCCGAAGAGAATAACGGAATGGCACGCGTACCAGTCTTTGAAATCGAGCAGTACCGCACGGACTTTAACTACGACCCCAACAACCCTATTTCTTCTCCGACTGAGGGTGACGTATTCATCGCTACCCACGGACGTGGCTGGTTCCAAACCACCACGACCAGCGTGAACCGCCCATTGGGCAGCAACGAGCCCGAGGCGCGCCTTGACAAAGAGTCGCTCGGTCTCTTCCCGAACCCTGCATCGGATGTCGTTCGCGTTCCTGTGGGCGACGGAGCCGTTACCCTGACCATCCGCACCATGGATGGCCGCTTGGTACGTCGTATTGACATGAAGACCACCAACGGTGTCTCTGCAGTGCCCGTTCAGGTAAGCAACCTTGCCAAAGGCCAGTACGTGCTTACCCGCACTCAGGGCGGACAGGTGATTAGCGAAATCTTCATGAAGCGCTAATCGTTCACCACAAACATTCAAAGGGGCTGCTGTGAGGCGGCCCTTTTTTGTTGGCTCGTTGGCTCGT
>CAIJMB010000188.1 GCA_903821715.1 uncultured Flavobacteriales bacterium | reverse complement strand
TTTGATGACATGGCTGACTTGGTTTTAAGCGCCGCGCAGAAGGCGCTCCGCACCAACCTGAACCCCAACATTTATGGGTCATTTGCAGAAATTGGCGCTGGTCAAGAGACGGTGCGTCACTTTTTTCGCGCTGGCGGTGCATCAGGTACCATTGCCAAAGCGATGAGCGCCTACGATAAGGAGTTTTCGGACGCCATTTATGGACAGGAATCAGACGGTCGGTATGTAACCGAAACGCGGTTGCGCAAGATGCTTCACCATGAGTACGGCTTGCTTCACGAGCGTATTGATCGTGATCGCTCTCCCGACAAGTGCTTTTTTGCGTTCTCAAACACCGTCGCCACCATCAACTTTGCCAAGACCTTTAAAGGGCACGGATGGTTGGGCATTCGCTACCAAACGCGTCCTGACGGTGAGGCAAACGAGGTAATTGTGCACGTTCGACTGCACGAGGATAACGCTAAGTACCAGCAAGAGACGATTGGTGCTATGGGGGTCAACCTGATTTACGCGGCCTACAACTTGTACGACGAACCCAAGAAGTTCTTAATGAGCTTGTACGACGGCATCGACAAGTCCGCAATTGAAATTGACCTGATCAATTTCTTAGGTCCTGACTATGAGCATGTAGACAACCGTTTAATGTCACTTCAGCTCATTAAAAATGGTTTTACCGACGCGGTTATTTTTGGACCAGAGGGCAAAAACCTGCTCCCTGCAGAACTACTGTACAAGAAGAACATCTTGGCCATGCGCGGAAGCTTTCGCCCCGTGACCAAGGTGAACATGGACATGATTAAGAAGGGCTACAAAGAGTTTATCAAATCCAACAAAGTCGAGAAAGATAACACCGTAGTCCTTTTTGAAATCACACTGAACAACCTCCTGGCTGATGGAAGCATTGATGAGCAGGATTTCTTAGACCGCGCGGACATTTTGTGCAGCATTGGCCAGACCGTGCTGATCTCTAACTACCAAGAGTACTACCGACTGGTGGACTACTTCGCGAGCTTTACTAAGAAGCGCATGGGCCTTATTATGGGCGTTCCCTCACTTCAAGAGATTTTTGAAGAGAAGTACTATAACCACCTCACTGGCGGAATTCTAGAGGCTATGGGACGTTTGTTCTCAAAGAGCTTGGTGATCTATGCCTATCCGTTTAGAGGCGAAGAGAGCATAACCACTACGGACGACATCGTCGTAAATGATTTGTTTAAAAACATTTACGACTACCTGAAGCAAGCTCGCCGCGTCCGCGACATTGAGAATTTCGATCCTGAAATTTTAAGTATTTGGAGCCGCGAAGTCCTTCGCAAGATCCGCAATGGTGAAACTGGATGGGAGTCCTGCCTACCAACGTACGTGGACACGATCATTAAAGAGAAGGGCTTGTTCGGGTACCCGAAGGCAGAGGCGCTTCAGTCCTGAGTACTTCCTAAACCCGATTTATAGCGCTCCAAGCAACGTTGCCGTGCCCACGCGTGGTCGACGATTGGTTGGGGGTACGACGGTGTTCCGTATTCCGGAACCCACTTCTGAACATACTCAAGTTTTCGGTCAAATTTCTCAAGCTGCGATTGCGGATTGAAAATCCTAAAGTAGGGGGCTGCGTCGGTGCCCGACCCACTCGCCCACTGCCAACCTCCGACATTGCTCGCTTGGTCGTAGTCCAGAAGTTTTTGGGCAAAGTAGGCCTCTCCCCAGCGCCAGTCAAGGAGCAAGTGCTTGGTAAGGAAGCTAGCGACCACCATTCGGACCCGGTTGTGCATGTAGCCCGTCGTGTTGAGCTGGCGCATTCCCGCATCCACCATCGGGTAGCCCGTTCGGCCTTCGCACCATGCAGCAAAGTGCTCTTCGTTCAATTCCCACTTGATTCGATCGTAGGCTGGCTTAATTGCCTTCTTTGGACTTTCAGGAAAATGGTAAAGAACCATTTGGTAGAAGTCCCTCCAAATTAGCTCGTTGACAAAGGTTTCACTCACTTCTTGGCCCGCTCGAAGGAGTGCGCGAACGCTAATGGTTCCGAAACGAAGATGCAGACCAAGTCGAGTTGTACCCTGCTCATCGGATGGGATGTCGCGTCTCTGGGCGTAATGGACGAGGGTGTCGTGCGACCAGGTTTTCGGAGGCATGGATATGCTGCTTGGCGCAAACCCCATGGACTCGAGCGACGGAACCTGATTCTGCGGTTCAGACCTGATAAGCCCTTGATCCAGAAGCCCTTCAGACGGATAGTTCGGAATGCCATTAGCCTCTAAGGCGGCACGCCAACGGCGGCTGTAGGGGGTAAACACGGTGTAGGGCAATCCATCAGGCTTGACTACTTCGGACTTCTCAAAAACCACATGGTCTTTGGCGCCTTTGAACCAACGGCCTCCTTCGCGGTACAGCGCCTCAATGCGCGCATCGCGCTCACGAGCGTAGGGCTCGTAGTCACGATTGGCAAAGACTCCTTGGATTTCAGGGTGGTCCAGAATCCATTGACGGTGAATGTCTTCGGGGATCCCGTAACCGCACCACAGGCTTGCGCCCAATGCCTGAAGTTCTTGGCGCAGTCGTTCGACTTCACCGTGAATAAACTGAACGCGCGCGTCCGTTCGGTCTTCTAGGCGGTCGAGAATACTCCGGTCAAAAATGAACACCGGCTGAACGGGAATACCCAGTTCAAGGGCACGGAACAAGCCCGCGTTGTCTGAAAGACGAAGGTCGCGACGAAACCAAAAAAGTACCACGGCTTAGCCCTTCATAGCCTGCAAGAACTCTGCACGGACGGCGGGCTCTCGGAACTTTCCGCTAAAATGGCTGGTTGCAGTCGAACTGTGGGCATCCTCTACCCCGCGCATTTTTACGCAGAGGTGTTCGGCGTCCACGTAGACGGCTACGTCCTCGGTGCGAAGCACGCGCTTGAGTTCGGCCGCGATTTGTTCGGTGAGTCGCTCTTGAACCTGAGGGCGCTTGGCAAAGTGGCGCACAATTCTGTTCAACTTAGACAATCCAACCACTTGACCTGATGAAAAATAGGCTACGTGGCAGACGCCTAAGATGGGCACGAAGTGGTGTTCACAGGTTGAGTGCAACGTAATGTTGCGCTCGAGCACCATCTCGTCGTAGTGGTAGCGGTTCTCAAACAGGGTAACCTCTGGCTTGTTGAGCGGATTGAGGCCCGCAAACTGCTCGAGTACGTACATTTTTGCTACACGACGCGGAGTGTCCTTGAGTGAATCGTCACTGCGGTCCAACCCTAGGATGTCCATTATTTCGCCAAATTTCTCGGCAATGCGTTCGATTTTCTCAGAGTCCGGCTGAAGAAGATTCTCCTCAATCGTTGGAGTGGCAAGGTGGCGACCGTTGGCAGGCTTGATGCCGTTGTTGGTCGGGGTTCCGTGAAAAGATTTATTGTGCGCCATCGTATTCGACAAAGTTTCGTGGGGTTTCGTACAAGGTGATGTGCAGGTCTAAGTGCACGGGAAGGTGTGGCCGCAACCACTTCCAGATAGCCACCGCGATGAATTCTGCAGAGGGCACCCGGTCAAAGAATTCAGGGACTTCCTCGTTGAGGTTGCGGTGGTCAAGGCGAGCTTCTACTTCGCGCTTAATGAGGCTCGAAAGGGTACCGAGGTCGTAGACATAGCCTGTCACCGGATCAATGGGGCCGGTCAACTTGACGATGAGTTCGTAGTTGTGGCCGTGGTAGCGCGGATTCGAACAGGGTCCAAATTGAGCTTCGTTTTGGGCGTCCGTCCAGGTTTTTACGTAGAGTCGATGGGCCGCATTGAAGTGCGCATGCCGGCTTACCGACGCGCGAAGTGGTTTGGTGTTCATTGCGGAAGGTGGCTTTGGTATTCTCGAAAAATGATTTGGAACCACGCAGTGAACTGTTCGGGATGAGCGTCCATTTCGCGAGTTAAGTCGGGCATTGAGATCCAGCGCACCGCCTCGACCTCTTCGGTGTTGAGGGTGAAGGTTCCGTCGAACCGACCAAGAATCACGTGATCAAGCTCGTGCTCGGTGAGGCCGTTGTCGAACTCTGCACGATAAATAAAGTGAAAGGAATCCTTCAATTCAGAGATTTGAGAAGGGTCAATACCTAGTTCTTCATAGAGGCGACGCGTTGCGGCCTCAAGGTTTGATTCCCCTTCGCGCTGGTGGCTGCAGCAGGAGTTCGTCCACAAAAGTGGCGAGTGGTACTTACCTGCTGAGCGTTGCTGAAGCAGGGTTTCTCCGCGCTCATTGAATAAAAACACCGAAAATGCGCGGTGAAGCAGTCCGCGCTGGTGCGCCTCGAACTTCTCCATCCGCCCCACCGGCTGGTCAGCCGTGTTGACGAGGATAACTGTTTCCATAGTGGACTATAATAAATTCAATGCATGACGCACGAATGAGCTGGCAAAGAGACGGTATTTTTTACGGTTACTGATGCGAATACGCGACGAAAACACTTCTGAAGAAGGCGTGCGCATGATTTTTTGAAAGAGCGCGTAGTAGTACATGTAGGCGATGTAGACGCCGAATCGTGATCCTTTGGGCAGTCTAAGAATGCCCTCGTAGCCTTTTCGAAAATCGCGTTCGATGTCGCGCTCAATTGCCATTTTAGCATCGTCGTCGAACTGCGCAAGGTCTACATTGGGAAAGTATGTGCGGCCGAGCGCCTGAAAATCAGCAGCCACATCACGCAAGAAGTTAATTTTTTGAAATGCAGAACCGAGCTTCATCGCGTACGGTGTGAGTGCCTCGTACTGTGCTTGATCTCCCTTGACAAAAACCTTGAGGCACATCAGCCCCACTACTTCGGCACTGCCGAGGATGTACTGTTCGTAGGCGGATTGGTCGTACGTGCGGTCCTCGAGGTCCATTTCCATCGAACGCAAGAAGGTATTGATCAATCCACGGTCGATCTGGTAGGCATTCACGACATACTGAAAGGCATGCAGGACCGGGTTGGTCGAAATCCCTTCGTCAATGGCGCGGTCGGTATCGGCCCAAAAGCGCTCCAAAAGATCGCGCTGGTTCGTGCCGTGGAATGTGTCTACGATTTCGTCCGCGACGCGAACAAAACCATACACCGCATAAATCGGGTCGCGTAATGGCTTTGATAAACCGAGGATGCCGAGCGAAAAAGAAGTGGAATACGCCTTGGTAATTCCTTTACTCGTGCGAATAGAGGTTTTCGTGTAGAGGTCCATCATACTAAAGGATGTTCTTTGGTGATTTCGCGCGCCACTACTTCTCCAGAAATGATGCACGGTGGTACTCCGGGCCCAGGAACGGTAAGTTGCCCGGCGTAGTACAAGTTGTTCAGCTTGCCCTTAAGGCTTGGCTTAAGAATGGCGGTCTGGTCCAGAGTATTGGCCAATCCGTAGGCGTTACCTCGGTGAGCGTGGTACTCTTTGACGAAGTCACGGTAGGCAAAGCTGCGTTGAATCACGATGTGCTCGCGGATGTCCATGCCAATTTGAGCTTTCATGCGCTCAGCGACCATATCGAGGTAGCGCTGGCGCGTAGCATCATCGTCCTCAAGTCCGGTCGCCATCGGGATTAATATGACCAATGCATCCTTTCC
>CAIJMB010000187.1 GCA_903821715.1 uncultured Flavobacteriales bacterium | reverse complement strand
GGGGAGTTCTGCGAAGTCGTCCATCGGATGAGTGAGGATGACGTGCGCTTCCATTCCGGGCTGTATGCGGCCCATTCGTCCTTCGGCGCCCACAGCGTAGGCCGCGTTGGCAGTGAGTGCAGCCAATCCTTCGTCAACGCGCAGCTTCATTTGGTGCGTGGCGAGGCTCCAGGCCATGCGCAGGTCGCTCGACGGCGCGGAACCTGGATTGCAGTCCGATGCGATCGCCAACGGCAAGCCCGCATCGATGATCTGCCGTCCCGGCGTGTAGGGGATGTTCAAGAACAGGGAACAATGGGGCAACGCCACGGGCATTGGGCCGTCGCTGTGGGCCCACGCTTGGGTTAGGCTCTTGAGGTCGGCCTCGGTGAGGACTTCAAGGTGGTCTATGCTGCGCGCTCCGGCCGCCACCGATGCCTCAATTCCCCCGATGCTCTGAAACTGGTTGACGTGCGCTTTGAGCGGAATTCCGCGCTTCGCCGCGGCCTCAGCGAGCCGCAACAGATCGCTTGGGCTGAAGTAGTTGGCTTCGCAAAAGACATCGGCAAAGTCTACGAGACCCTCGTCGGCAAGGGCCGGAAGCCATTGGTTAATGGCCGCATCGACGTAGGATTCGAGGTTCGCACCCTTGGGTAGGGCGTGCAGCGCCAGAAACGTAGCCCACAGCGGCATGGCTTGCAGCTCGCGTGCGCGACGAATTACGCGAAGCATTTTTCGTTCCGACTCGAACGTCAGCCCATAGCCACTCTTGATTTCGGCGGCCACTGTGCCGGTTGCGCGGGCTGTTTCGATCCGTCGAAGCAGCGCTTCCAGCAGCTCGGACTCGTCAGCCGTAGCTATGGCAGCTGCGGAATTCAGAATTCCGCCCCCCGCCGCCGCAATGTCGTGGTAGCTGGCACCGTCAAGCCGCATGCGAAACTCGGTCACGCGCGGAGCTGCGTACACCAAATGCGTATGGCTGTCGATAAACCCCGGAAGCATCCATTGGCCCGTGCATCGGCGAACCTCCCAGCCCGCGTCATCTGTAGGGCAATCCTTCATCGAGCCAAGAGCCGCAATATGCCCGTCCACGACCTCGACGTACGCATCCTTAATCACGGGAAGTGAGGCCATTTCTGCACCGCAGAGTGGGGTGGTAGCGAGGGGCTGAGGGCTGCCGACTACGCCGGCGAGTTCGGTAAAGCGAATGCGCATGATACGAAGGTACGCTTCGCGTATTTTTGAAGGATGGCCGGCAACACTTTTGGTACGCAACTTCGCCTCACCACGTGGGGTGAGTCGCACGGCCCCGCAGTAGGTGGGGTACTCGACGGATTCCCCGCCGGAATCCCGCTGGACCTCAGTGCCGTCGACGCGGAACTCGACCGCCGTAAGCCCCGCGGGGCGGCTGGAACGCCGCGCCGCGAGTCTGACGCCGTCGAATGGCTCTCGGGGCTTCATCCTGAGCCCGACGCGCAGGGACGCCGCCTGAGTCTCGGGACGCCGATCGCCTTTTTAGTGCGGAATTCCAATACCCAATCAGGGGATTACACTGCCTTGGCGGATGTATTTCGTCCGGGCCATGCCGACGCCACCTACCAAGCCAAGTACGGAATCCGCGACGTGCGCGGCGGAGGCCGAAGCTCGGCCCGCGAAACCGTGGCTCGCGTGGTCGCCGGGGCGCTGGCCAAGCAGCTGCTCGGTCCCGAGGTCTCGGTGCGCGCCGCAGTGGAACGTGCGGCGGGAATCTCGGCGAGCGATCCCACAACATGGGACTGGTCCCTGCGCGAGCAAAGCGTTGTGGGCTGTCCGGACCTAGTTGCCTCAGCCGCAATCGAAGCAGAAGTTGCCCGCCGCCGCGACGAAGGCGACTCAGCGGGTGGAGTGATCTATCTCGAGGCACTTGGAGTTCCCGCTGGTTGGGGGGAACCCGTATTCGACAAGCTGCATGCCGTGCTGGGTCACGCGTTGCTCAGTATTAATGCTGTCAAGGGCGTGGAATTTGGAGATGGATTCGACGGCGCAGACCTGCGCGGCAGCCAGCACAACGATGCGCCCGATGCTGACGGAGTCGTGCGCCAAAACCGCGAAGGCGGAATCACCGGGGGGATCAGCAACGGCCGTCCCATCACGGCGCGTATCGCATTCAAGCCTGTTTCAAGTATTGCATTAAATCAAAACGCATTAAATGCTGACGGTGAGATGCAAAAGTTGAGTATTTCAGGTCGCCACGACGCGCTTGTGGTTCCGCGTGCGTTGCCCATCGTCGAGGCGATGACAGCCTTAGCACTTGCGGATGCCATGCTAAACCATAAAATTCAAAATCAAAAATCATTATGAAACTTCACCATAAAATTCTGATTGGCATGGTGCTTGGCCTGCTTTGGGCCATTGGTTCAGCCTTTGTCGGTGGGGCTCAATTCACTCAAGATTGGATTGCACCGTTTGGTACGTTGTTCATCAATGCGATGAAGCTGATCGCGGTTCCTTTGGTGCTATTCAGCATTATTGATGGGGTTGGACAGGTTGGTGACCCTAGGGCACTTGGTCGCATCGGAGGAAAAACCCTTGGTTTGTACTTGGTCACGACGTTAGCGGCAATTTTGATGGGTGTCTTTGCGGTCAACTTAGTGAAACCTGGACTTACAGCATCGTACGAACAGCGCCTTGAAAACCGCAGGGGTTTCGAAGCTTGGCTCCATGCCAATCAAAGGCAAAGTCCTGACGGAAAATGGCTTACGGATGCTACGGCAGCTGATGCATCTACCGTGGTAGACGCTACGCTTGATGCCCAAATTGCCGATGTTCGCTCAGGTAACCGCGGACCATTAGAATTCATACACGAAATGGTCCCGAGTAATGTATTTGAAGCACTTACGGACGGTAGTATGCTCCAGATAATTGTGTTTGCCATTTTTTTTGGAGTAATTCTCGTACTCATGCCTCGCGAGCAGACAGATCGCGTTCGGCCTTTAATGGGACAATTGTCTGCCGTCTTTGTCCACATGGTGGTTGTGGTTATGAATGCGGCTCCCTTTTTTGTGTTTGCCTTGATGGCTGGCACACTGACCAAACTCACTGGTGATGATCCTGGTCGACTGCCGAATTTGCTTCAAACCTACGGAACATACATGCTGACTGTACTTGGTGGACTTTTAGTTCTGCTGGTCACCATGTATCCCACGTTGGTTTGGCTCGGTACCCGCAAGTACGGTTGGTCGTGGTGGAAGAGTTTTCAGTTTTTCTTTCGTGGAATGCGTCCCGCCCAGCTACTCGCGTTCAGCACCTCGTCATCTGCCGCTACCCTTCCGGTCACCCTAGAATGTGTGCACGACAACCTCAAGGTGGATGAGCAGGTCAGTCAATTTACGCTTCCGATCGGGGCCACTGTAAACATGGACGGAACCAGCTTATATCAAGCCGTTGCTGTTATTTTTCTTGCGCAGTTTCACTTGGTTGACTTGTCCCTTGCGCAGCAGGCGACAATTGTCGTTACTGCGGTAGCGGCCTCTGTAGGGGCGGCTGCCATCCCTTCGGCGGGACTCATCATGCTCATTATGGTTCTCGATGCCGTGGGTCTTAATCCGGCATGGATCGCGTTAATTTTTCCTGTAGACCGAATTTTAGATATGTGCCGTACCGTGGTGAATGTTTCCAGTGATGCCGCGGTAGCGCTTACTGTGGCGGCCAGCGAAGATAAATGGCACGGCGCGGAGTGAATTTGCCCTCCATCTGCCGGCGGTTGCCGGTTGCTGGTTTCTGGTTGCCGGCCGTAGGCCGGCGTATTCAAGTAGCTGGTTTCTGGTTGCTCGCTTTCTCGAGTGAAGCCCAAGTTCAATTAGGGGATTGCGACAAAGCAGGAGCTCCATCTGCGCAAATCCTCAAGGCCGAAGGAGCATTGGCCAAAGGAGATCGCCCCATGGCGCAAGTCTACATGTCCACCATACGCCG
>CAIJMB010000186.1 GCA_903821715.1 uncultured Flavobacteriales bacterium | reverse complement strand
TGAATCCGCTGCGCTCGCTGGCCCACACGAGGCGTCCGTCGGCTAAAAAGCTGAATTCGCGCTCGGATTCCACGTAGGCAGCGTCGGTTTCGAGCAAAAAGCGGCGCGGAGCCTTGCCCTTCGTGTAGGTCATCACCTGCATCGAGTCCTGGTGGCGGTTCAGCGTGGCAAAAAACAGCTCGCCTTTGGGGCTCCAGGCCATTCGCGGAATGTACTCGTACTTCAATCCCTCACTTGCCGTTACGGTAGCAGAACCATTCCACACGTGCAAACTGACCACGGAATTCACCTCGCCGGCCTTCGGGTACTTAAATACGTAGGGCTTGGGGTAGGTATCGCTTCCGTACATGTCCATGCTGAACGTCGGAACCGCACGCTCGTCAAAGCGCAGGTAGGCGAGGGACTTGCTGTCGGGGCTCCAGGCCAGAGCGACGTGAAAGCCAAATTCCTCTTCGTAGACCCAATCCGGGGCACCGTTGAGGATGGCGTTGTCTTCGCCGTCGGTGGTCACCTGCTTCACTGCGGCCGTAGCCAAGTTTTGCACATAAATGTTGCGCTCAAACACAAAGGCGAGCTGCGTTCCGTCGGGCGAAAGCACTGGGTTTTGAATCGGCTTGCCGTAGACCTGCGCAATCTTCTTGGCCTGTCGGTCCCAAACGTAAACTTTGGCCGTGTAGGAGTGGCGGTAAATGGGCTCGATGTCGGTCTCGAGAATCACATACCGCTCGCCAGGGGCGAATTCGTAGCTGCTGAAGCTCAACGGGGCGCCATTCACGTTCAGTTCTGCCTTTGAAACCATCACGTCCACTGCGGCGCCCGTGGCAAAACTGAAGCGCTCAATTCCTTGGGCGGTTTGGCGGCTGAAGTGCTTGCCGTCTTCGAGCGAGCGAAATCCTTGGATTCCACGGGCATTGAATACACGGGACTCGTAGAGGTCAGACATCGCCACAGGGCGTTGGGCAATTAGGGCAGCGGAACTCAGCACGAGTGCGGCCACCAAGCGGATACTGCGGTACATTTGGTGCAAATCGTTAGGGATCAAGATGGCCGAAGTTACGCGAAAATCACTCGAAGAATTAACTGCCCTGCTCGGGGCCGAACACGTTTCAATTGACGCGGAACGCCGTTCCGATTTTTCGCACGACGAAACCGAAGACCTGCGCGTGCTTCCCGATGTGGTCCTGCGCCCCGGTACGCCCGACGAAGTGGCCGCAGTGCTGCGCTGGGCCAACGAGCACGAGGTTCCCGTCACTCCGGCCGCTGCGCGCACGGGCTTGAGCGGCGGCGCGATTCCCGCCCACGGCGGAATCTCGCTGAGCATGGAGCGCTTCAACCGCATCCTTGAAATCGATCCCGCCAACTTTCAGGCGGTGGTCGAAACTGGCGTGGTCAACCAAGTCTTTCACGAGGCCTGCCGCGAGCGAGGACTCTTTTATCCACCCGACCCCTCGTCGTGGGGCAGCAGCACGATGGGCGGCAACGTCGCCTACAACGCGGGCGGCCCCAAGGCC
>CAIJMB010000185.1 GCA_903821715.1 uncultured Flavobacteriales bacterium | reverse complement strand
GTTTGCCCTTGGCTTTGCTGGGAACAACCTCATCGACCACAGGCACTTCACGCTCTTCAGCCCGCTCTTCATAAAGCAAGTAGCGCATCCGAGCGAACTGGTAGCTCATGAGGTCCTGCTGGTACCAGGTGCGGAACTGATCTGAGGTCCACCCTTCGTCCAACGCCGTACCTAGGGTAGTCGTGCCTGCCAAACGATGCAAAAAGCTCTTGTAAAAAGGCGCTCGCGCTGTGAGGCTGTCTACCAAAGTCAGTGAGTCGTAGCGGCGCGCGGCCTCCCACAGCGGCTGCCAGTCAATACCCAATGGTCCAGGGACACCCCGAAGATCAACACCGTAGCACGTGTCGCCTTCGTGCGGCGGCTTTGCCGCTCCGACCCGCGACTGGGGAACAAAACCAAACGAAGAGTCGCCCCACCACGGAGCCCCATAGGACTCAAAAGGATGAACGGTTCCGCGCCCCACAGACACGTCAGTCGCTTCAAAAAAACACAGCGAGGGGTACCAGTCGATAGCGTGGGAGGTCGCCAAGTTGGGCGATGGGGCCGCTAAGGGATAGCGCCGCTCACGGTGGTAGTTCGCCATCGAAACCACCTGAAGATCAAGGGAATCCCCACCTTTAATCCAGTCCTCACCCTTTGCCATTTGAGCATATTCGCCTGATGTGAGACCATAAAGCACGGGAACTGGATGCAAGCCCACAAAGCTTCGATGCTGCGAGGTATCGAGAATTGGTCCGTCGACCACGGAGGCAAATGGCGTAGGGCGGTCAAGCACCAACAGCGTCTTGCCGTGCTCGGCACAGGCTTCCATTACGTAGGCCAGGGTCGACACATAAGTGTAAAAGCGAATGCTCAAATCCTGCAGGTCGTACACCACCACATCAATGCTGTCCAGGTCGTCGGCAGTTGGTTTTCGGTGGCTTCCATAGAGCGACACTAACTTGAGTCCGGTGGCGGAATCTCGGGTGGCGTCGACCTTTTCACCAGCCGAGGCGGTTCCGCGAAACCCGTGTTCGGGAGTAAACACAAAGCGCAAGTCGATTCCGCGCCGTAGAAAACGGTCTACTGTGTGCTCACCGTCAGCCAGCGACGCCGCATGGGCCACCAACGCCACGCGCTTGCCTTTGAGTTCGTGAATGTAGGCCCGCTCGCGCTCCGCACCATAGGTGAGGTGCTGGGCCCCAAGGTTCAGGGCGCAAAGTAGCACGGCCACGGCAAGGCCCGTACCTTTGGTTCTTATGGAATCGTTCCAGCGCATTCGTACGTCGTGGCTGCTCGGCCGCAGGTGGAGTTCGTCCAACCGCCGGCAGCGCAGGGCCAAGATAATCGCCACCGCGGTCGTCGCAAGCACCTTTGCGGCGCTCACGCTGGCAACTTCGTTTTCGGGCGGACTCCAGTCGGCCATTCGCGAAAAGGTGGGTCTGTTTTACGGGCACGCCCAAATTCGGAACATTGACCAATCTTCCCCCTACGAAACCCAGCCGCATTTTGAAGTGTTGGAACTGGATTCCGCTTCTTGGATGCAAATGGCCTGGAAAGCCGGCGTGGCTACTGGCCCCCAAGGAATGGAAGGCCTTCAGTGGCTGGGCTGGCACCGATGGAACCCCGCCTGGAGCGAACTCATAACCGAAGGTTCCGCACCGCAAGAACCCTACGACGTCCTGCTCAGCGAAAAACTCAGCGCTCGGCTCGGTCTTCATGTCGGAGACGAAATGCCCTTTTATGCGAGCCGCGAGGCGGGATCCGCCCCCACTGTGCGCTACTTGAACGTCACGGGTTTGTATCGAACTGGGTTGGCCGAGTGGGACGCTCAGACAGCTGTCGGTCTTTTGGACGGAATCCGGGCACTCCAGCGCTGGCCCGACAGTGCCCAGGGGACGTGGGTGCACTACGGTACTGAAGGATTTGCCGAAATGGATTTTGAAACGTTGCGCAGCCAAATCCCTTTTACACTCGAAGTGTACCGCCCCAGCGACGATCTGCCCGCGCTCTACCAGTGGCTCGACCTTTTTGACGCAAATGTGGCCATTTTGGCCGTGGTGCTGCTCGTGGTAGGTGCGGTGAATTTAGGCGGGACTTTACTCATCCTTTCCCTCGAGCAGCAGCGGGCCTTGGCATTGCTTCGGGCCCTCGGGTGGTCTCCGTCCCATGCGCCCGTGGCGCTCTTTGGAATGCTCGCACCAATGCTCGTTCGCGGTGCGCTTTGGGGTATCGGAATCTCGATGCTAGCCCTCTGGATGCAGGACCTAACCGGTTATATACGCCTCAATCCAGACACTTATTATGTGGATCAAGTGCCCGTTTCATGGGATTTTTTGCGATTTTTATTCTTGTATTTTCTTGTTTTTCTGAGCTTTACTCCTGCTCTCAGCCTACCGTGGATTTGGATTCGCAAAATGAAGCCCGCACGAATTTTGAAATCTGCGTAACCGCAGTATATTTGCAGCCCTTCTGGTGCGGTAGTTCAGTTGGTTAGAATACCGGCCTGTCACGCCGGGGGTCGCGGGTTCGAGTCCCGTCCGCACCGCCAGAAGTTTTGAAGCCTGCAGCAATGCAGGCTTTTTTTATTGAACTCAACGTTGCTTTATTCGCCGCACTCGCCGGGCGTCCACGACTTCACTCCCGCGCAATGGGCCATACAGTCGTTCCCGTAGGTCACTCCGTCGCATCCGCACACGGGGTCGTATACGGTTGGGCAAATGCACGCTGGGTTCGGCTCGCCCTTGCACTCAGGGTCTACCGGTTTTTCGCATCCATACGTCAGTAGGATCGCAGCCAATGGGAGAATCAACTTTAGGTTCATACCCCAAAGATGCTACAGAACCTGCCAAGGTTACAGGTCGCACCGGTCGCGGCACTAAATTTGAACCATGTGGTGCAACGTGCCTTAAGTTCCACAGCGGGCGAAAAGGCTTCGTATCTTTGCACCACTAAAATTGTATCCACCATGGCCTTAGAATTGACCACCGCAAACTTCCAAGAACTTGTACTTAACTCTGACAAGCCCGTGCTCGTAGACTTCTGGGCCGAGTGGTGCGGACCCTGCCGCGTGGTTGGACCTATCGTATCTGAACTCGCCGATGACTTCGAAGGTCGCGCTGTGGTAGGCAAAGTGAACGTGGATTCTGAAGGCGACCTCGCCATGCAGTTCGGTATTCGCAACATACCTACCATCATGGTATTCAAGGGCGGACAAGTCGTCGACAAGCAGGTCGGTGTAGCCCCCAAGAACGTCCTAGCCTCTAAGATCGAAGCTCAGCTCTAAGTCACATGACCGGAGTTTCCACGGCAGTCGTCCTCGCGGGCGGCAAGGGAACCCGGCTTGCTTCGGCCTTCCCGGACTTGGCAAAGCCCATGGTCCCGGTAGACGGCCTCCCGATCGCCGAACACCTTGTGCGCACCTACGCAGCACAGGGTGTTCGGCGGTTCATTTTTACCCTAGGCCACAGGGGCGAACAGCTGCGGGATCACTTTGGAGACGGTTCTGCATGGGGCGTGGCCATCAGCTACTTCGAAGAAGTTGAACCCCTCGGGACCGCGGGCGCACTCGCTGAACTCCAGTCGGAACTAGGTTCTGCACCATTCTGGGTTTTTTATGCCGACACGCTCAGCAGCATCGACCTCGGGCGCATGGAGGCATTTCACCGCCAGCACGGCGCCGAAGCAACGCTCTTGGTGCACCCCAACGACCACCCCTACGACAGCGACTTGGTCGACGCCGAGCCCTCTGGCCGCATTCGGGCCGTCTACGGCAAGCCCCACCCTGCCGACCGCGAGGTGCGCAATGTGGTCAATGCCGCGTTGTACCTATTTGAGCCGGGGCTGCTGAATCAGATTCCGCGCGGAACCGCCAGCGACTTCGGCCGCGACCTCTTCCCCAAATGGGCCACGTCGCACAAGCTCTGCGCCTACTCGACCCCCGAGTACATCAAAGACATGGGCAAGCCGGAACGCCGAACCCAAGTTGAGGATGCCCTGCGCAGTGGCAAAGTCGAAGCTCGCAACCTCAGAAACCACCAGCGCGCCGTATTTCTCGACCGGGACGGGGTAATCAATGTAGATTCCGACCTGATTAAGCACCCCGACG
>CAIJMB010000184.1 GCA_903821715.1 uncultured Flavobacteriales bacterium | reverse complement strand
GGAGTAAATAAGCCCAGTATTGCGGTAGTTGACGACGTCCAGTACATGGCAGTGAACGCGCTGGACCTCAGTCAGCCGCAGTGCCTTGACCTCGAAGTAAAGGGCCAGCTGGGCGAGCGCTACCGCCTTGATTTGGACCAGGCGGTGACAGGCGACTGCTATCGGGTGCTGCTCGAAGACCGTCTGACCCAAACGGTGACCGAACTCAGCAGTTCCCCTTATGACTTTGTGCATTCGGGTTGGAATTCAGAGTCGCCCCGCTTTTCGCTATGGTTTACTCCCGGAGTGGCGATGGATGTTTCTGAAGTGGTTCCGGTAGCTGTGGTCACGAATTCAGACTGGGTGATGCATTCCCAGGGCCGGTGGACGGCAAGTCCCTCGGGGGTTGAGCGCGAAGTCCAGGTGTATTCCCAGCTCGGGATGCTTTGCTATCAGTCCTCACTCAGATCCGATCAGCCTTATTTTGATTTTACGACCGCGTCTGGAACCTACCTCGTAGTTCTTACCAGTCCGAGTGCGCGCAGCGCACATCCCGTAGTAGTAGCCAATTAATGAAGTTTCTTTTCCTATTTGCGGCCTTTGCGGCCGCTACGTTCGGCGTGCGCGCCCAAGTAGAGGACCCCTTTCAAGAGGCCTTTAAAGACATGTTTGAGTTGGTAGAGCACCCCTACATTCCTCAAGGTGCGATGGACACGCCGCCCCCACCGGGGGTTCCGCTCGACGGAGGCCTTACGGCATTGCTCGCGGCAGGAGCTGGTTTGGGTTACCGCCGGTTCCGCGCGCGACAAAAAAAGTAAAATCCGGTTATACCCGAACAGAGGGTATGAAAAGCATCCGGTTATAACCGGATTTCACTTTTTACAATCCCTTTACTACCCGGTCGATCGCGAGCAACCGCTCCACCATCGGCTCCAACGCCTCGAGCGGAAGCTGGCTGGCTGCATCGCACAGCGCTTCGGACGGGCAAGGGTGGGCTTCGAGAAAGAGGCCGTCGATTCCGGTGGCCACGGCCGCGCGGGCGAGGGTTTCGAGGTACTGGCGGGCGCCGCCGTTGGGGTCGGCCGACGGAATTCCGTACTTGCGAATCGAGTGGGTCGCATCAAACACCACCGGGTAGCCGGTCTGCTTGAGCTCATAAAAGGCGCGCGGATCGACCACGAGGTCGTTGTAACCGAAGGTGTATCCGCGCTCGGTGAGAATAATGTCCCGGTTCCCGGTCGACTCGACCTTGGCGCAGACCTTGGCCATAGTGCTCGGAGCCACCATCTGCCCGTGTTTGAGGTTGATCGTGCGCCCTGTGCGCGCCGCCTCAACCACCAGCGTGGTCTGCATGCACAGGTATGCTGGAATCTGCAAAATGTCCACCACCTCAGCCACCGGCTTGGCCTGGTCGGGGTAGTGAATGTCGGTTAATAGGCGGAACCCGTATTGGCGCTTCACCTCCGCTAAAATTGCAAGGCCCTCATCCAGTCCCGGCCCCATGTAGTAGTCGACGGAGCTCCGGTTGTCCTTCTGAAAGCTCGATTTGTAAATCACCTCGCTGAGCGGAAGGCGTTCGCGCACCCCCGCCAAGTGGTCGGCCACCCGCAGGGCCGTGTCGAGGGATTCAATGACGCAGGGTCCGGAGATCAAAAACATAAGGCTAAGGTCCGATGCAAATTTTGAAATCCGGTTATACCCTAATGTGGTGCGCGATGCAAATTTTGAAATCCGGTTATACCCGAATCCGCGGTGCGATGCAAATTTTGAAATCCGGTTATACCCGAATTTTTAGGGCATCTCTGATTGGCGTTAAAAGGTTTTGTCCGGAACTAACCGGATTTTACTTTTTTCAGTAGTCGTTATTATGTAAGCAGATTTGCTTATATTTGATTTATGTTTGATGATCTGCTAAAGTTCCGTGGATCCCATCCGGGAATCGCGCTCGAGCGCGTGCTGCGCGAGCGTGGAATAACGAAGCGCAGTTTGGCGTTGGCAGTAGGAACCCATCCGCAAACGTTAAATGCGGTCGTAAAAGCGCGCCGGCCCTTGAGTGTTGCACTTGCCTTGCAAATCGAGTCATACTTAGCCTTGAAAGAGGGCGCATTAGCCGAGCTTCAGTTGTGGTACGACATCCGAATGGCCAAGGAGGCACATGGCAATATTCCGCCCAATTTGAGAATTTTAAGGCGGTCACTGTTCTGGGATGCGGATTTCGATAAGCTGGACATGGACGCGAAATCGTCTGCGGTAATTAGGCGTGTTAACGAACGCGGAACGCCTGATGAGCGAAAGGCTGTTCGTGATTACTACGGAGAGGAACAAGTTAACACCGCGTTGGCGGCTGAGCCAAGAACTTCATATGCCCAGATTAGGCCATGAAGCTCCATTATGACACAGTGAAGCCACTATTGCATGAGGCCTTGATCAAGTTAATGCAATTGCCTGAACTCAAATCTTTTCGACTTGTTGGGGGCACCGCTCTTAGTTTGCAAAAAGGTCATCGTTTGAGCGTGGATATTGACATGTTCACGGATTCCTTTTACGGTAGCCTGGATTTTGAGATGCTTCAGTTGGCAAT
>CAIJMB010000183.1 GCA_903821715.1 uncultured Flavobacteriales bacterium | reverse complement strand
CCTATCTTTTTAACGTCGACTTTCGCCCCCGCGACCTGGGCATGGCGACTGTGGAGTACACACCTGAAGCGTTTGAAGCGGATCCAAAGGTTTGGGCCACCGCTCGGACCATTGCCTTAGCACCCGGCGAGGCCCGGCACATCAACTACCAAGACAGCTTGACGCTGTACTACGATTCCGACCGCTATAAAGACAGTGTAGATGCCGTCTACAACAAATTTCACTGGTGGGAACCGCTCGTGGCCGGAGTCGGCTACCGTTCGACGCGCAAGGGCTACAGCTGGTTTGTGCTCCCTATCGTAGCCCAAATGCGCTTTTTTGGCGTGGGCGGATACCGGCATAACCTCGGCGGCAACTTCAGCCGAACCTTTTCGACCCAGAAGCGACTTGAGGTAGACGGCAACCTCGACTACGGAATCGTCAACCAAGACGTCCGAGGCGACCTCACCGCGACCTACCTGTACAACCCGCGACGCTTCGCATCGCTCCGCCTCTCGCTCGGCGACAACTACGACTTTGTCAACACCTACGAACCCATTTTGGGAACGTTTGCACGCGGCAACTACGTGCGTAAAACGTTTTTTGAAGGCTCCCACCGCATCGAGCTCGCCAATGGCCTCTACTTGAGGAGCTCTTTTGACTTCTCGCGCCGCCAAGCCATCACCGACCTCAAACTCGAGGATTGGTCCAACGAACTCTTTGGCGAACTCAACGAACCCACCCCCTTTCGCACCTACACCATCGCCCTTGTGGGCGTCGACCTGAGCTACACTCCGGGCCAGCGCTACGTCCTCAAGGGGCCGCGCAAAATTGCCCTTGGAAGCGACTGGCCCACCTTCACCTTTCAGGCCCGCCAAGGAATTCCGGGACTTTTGGGCGGAATGGTGAACTTCACCTCACTCCGCCTCAACGCGCGCGACGTTCGCCAATCGCGCTTTTGGGGAACCACCCACTGGAACGCCGGCGCCGGAACCTTTCTCGCTAAAGAACTCGACTCGATCCGATTCATCGAGCACCGCTTCTTTCGCGGTTCCGACCAGTTGCTCTTGAGCAATCCTACCACGAGCCTTCAAGCGCTCGACTCCACCTACCACACCGCCCGCCCCTGGGTCGAGGCCTACTTCATCCACCATTTTGACCGCTCGCTACTCGACCGGGTCCCGCTGGTGCGCGCCCTGCACCTGGTGCCCGCGGTCGGAGGCGGAATGCTCTACGTAGCCGAAGCAAACGTTTTTCACGCCGAAGTCTACGGTGGACTGGAACTCCCCTTTCGCCTCTGGGACCAGCGCGTCCGCGTCGGCGCCTACCGCGTTTGGACGGACCAGGGCAACCCGCAAATTCCCGGATTTCGCCTCAAATTCGGCATGGACTTTTACGACAGCTATCGGGGACGGTGGAACTATTAGCGAGGTTGGCTCGTTGGCTCGTTGGCGAGGTGGGCTCGTTGGCGAGGTTAGCAAGGTCGGCTCGTTGGTTGATCGTTACTTACTGCTGGTTTCTAGTTCCCGCGAAGCGGCTTTAGCTGCGAAGCAGCCCTAGCGCGCAGCGCAGCGCGCAACTAGAAACAAGTAACCGCGCGAAGCGCCGAAGGCGCGAAGCGCGAAGCGCAGCGTAATTTTTCAGACCTTTGCACGACTAACCACCAGGCGTGCAACCTATTGTACTCCACCGACATCTCTATATTTATGAAACAACCTATTCTCTTTGTGCTTCTTGGCCTTTTAGCTAGTGCCTCGGCAACCGCCCAATCGGTGTACCTCGTTGATATTAAAGCTGATGGCGCGACGGTGGAGCATCACGGATTTGCGGCTCCGGACGCAAATTTGGCCGACGGATTCGCGGCAACCTACCACTTGCCCAAGACGGTTCCAGGAACCTACGCGACCCTCGACTACGGGCGCTTCGTGACCGACTTTACGGCAATCGATGCTGAGGGCAAGGCCCTCAAGGTAAAAAAGAAGGGCAACAACAGTTGGGAAGTCCGCGGTTCCGCCGCGCCCGTGACCGTGCGCTACACCGTGGCCAGCATTATGGAACTGAAGGTCAAAAAAGACAAGATTTTTGAACCCGCGAGCACGTACCACGACGACCAAAAAGGTTCGGTGCTGAACGGTGGCGGAGTGTACGGATTCTGGACCGGGCAAGAGCGTGGAGCAGTGACCGTCGACCTCGGAACCCCCGAGGGGTGGTTTGCAGCCACATCGCTTGAGGGCAAGGCCGGAAATGGCCGTACCAAGTTGGTAGCCAGCAGCTACCACGCATTGCTCGACAATCCGGTGCTACTCACCAAGCCCGATACCGCGGGATTTTGGGTGGCCAACACGCGGGTGACCATTGCAGTCCTTGACTTGAATGGAACGCCTCGAGCGGCTGACTTTAAGCGCGAACTCGAGGCCGACATGTCGGCGGTGGCGCGCTTTCTTCCGCAGCTTCCGGTGGACCGCTACACGTTTTTGACCATGGTGGGCGACTTTCGCTGGGCCGGCGATGTTCTGTTCAGCGGCAAGCCGAGTGTGGGCGGAATCATCAAAGTGGTTCGCTCCCTGAGCAACCAGGGGTTTGGCGCCCTCGAGCACAACACCTCGTCGGTGTACTACCTCGGCGACTTCGGTTCGGGCGAGCGCATGCCTGAAGACCTGCGCGTCGAAAAGCAGCTTCTCGATGCTGCGGTGCACGAATTCATGCACATCATTACGCCACTGGGCCTGCACGCTCCGGCGATTCACGACTTCGACTACGCCAATCCGACGATGAGCCAGCACCTTTGGCTGTACGAGGGCGTGACCGAGTACTTTGCGCAACTCATTCGCTACCAGGGCGGACGCCTCACCCAGCAGGAGTACCTCGACGCGATGCGCGGCAAAATTTCGCAGGGCGAAAAGTTTCCCAATAGCAAGTTCAGCTTCACCGAAATGTCGCGCAATGTGCTCGACAAGCCCTACGCTGACGCGTACATGCATGTGTACGACCGCGGAGCCGTCATGGCCTGGCTGATCGACGCCCAAATCCGCAGCGCCCACCAGGGGCAGCGTTCGCTCATCGATGTGATCATGGCACTTCACACTCAGTACGGACCCGAGCGTCCGTTTGACGAGGCCGGATTCTTTGACGCCTTTTGTGAGGTGGCCGAAACGCCTGGACTGCGCGAGTTCTTCACCAAGCATGTCGAGGGCCGCGAAGCGCTTCCGTACGCCGAAGCACTGAAGTTGGTGGGCCTCGAGTATCAGGCTAAGGGTAGCGAAGTCAAGGCAATGAACCCACTTGACGCGGGCAAAAACGACCTCAAAGTCAAAGCAGGTAACCTCGGAATGAGCCGCGTAGTCCAAAAAGTTGGACCCAACGAGTGGGCCGGCCTTCAAGTGGGCGACGAGGTAGCCATGCAGGACCTTGTTGCGGCGCGCGAAGCCGCCGTGGACGGCGTCATGAAGCTTCCCGTCACACGCGGCGGAAGCCGCGTGGTCCTCGAGGTTCCGGTCAAAACAGAGACTGTGACCCGTCCGCACCGACTGAGTGTCGCCAACGACGCACTTTGGACAGCGTTCAGCTCGCGGCCGTAGCAAGTTGCTTTTAGCTAGTGGCTAGGTGCTAGCCTCCAAGGCGGCCGAGGAATTCCGCCGTTGCGGTGAGGCGGTTTTGAGCCAGGGATTCGAGGAGCTGGCTTCGCGTAGGCATCGAACGAGTTCGCCGAGCACACATCGTTTCAATAGCCCAAAGTGCACGTTTTGGTTGAAGCGACACGCGCTCTAATGTGAATTCATCAGGATGCACCACCCGTGTAGTCCCAATGCGGCTCGGGAAGTCCCGAACATTAAACGTGACTAAATAATCCGCGTGAAACGCAATCTGAGCCACATGCAGGTCGTGTGGATCTCGGACCCGCACATCAGGGAATGCAGTGCCCACGTCTACTTCGCTCGCGAACGGGAACGCTTCATTCAAAAGCTGCCAAATTTTATCAGCCACGACTGGCGCAACCTTCATTCGAACTAATGCACGCTGAAGCTCAAGACCCAATTCGGGAGACCACATGGGTCGCAAGCAGTCTTGTTCCGCTAATGATAAAATAAAGTCCCGAACTACTTCGGCGGCGAGGACATTGGCGTCAAGTACTGCT
>CAIJMB010000182.1 GCA_903821715.1 uncultured Flavobacteriales bacterium | reverse complement strand
GAAAAAACTACAAAGAACAATACTAATATTAGATTTTGATGGGCCGTTAACCACGAGAGTGAATCACTATTGACGAGCACACTGCCTTTCAACCCTTTAAATACCAAGAAATTAAGGATTAGACTAGCTGCAATTCCTGTAAAGACTCCACCGAAATACTTCAAGGTGTGCTCCATTTGGTACGTGAAGAACATCCGAGCTACCCATTGGACCACCAATCCGGCAATAAATGCTACGCCGACTGAAGAAAAAATGCCGTTGATGATTGAAAACGTAGAGCTGACATTGATGTACGCATCAAAATCAAATGGGTTTAACCCACGATCAATTGCTGTCAAAAATCCTATTGCTGCGCCGGCTCCAAGCAACTCGAAAACGAGTGAAACCGTAGTAGATGTGGGTATGCCTAACGAGTTGTACACGTCGAGCAAAATGACGTCCGTCAGCATTACTGCGACAAAAATGAACAGCAGGCTATGAAAGCTGAAAAAGGAAGGATCAAATACTCCCTTTCGCGCTACTTCCATCATTCCGCTTGAAAACAAGGTTCCGAGCACAACCCCCAGACTCGCAACAAACAAAATAGTCCGAAAGCTACCCGCCCGAGTTCCAAGCGCGGAATTCAAAAAATTCACCGCATCGTTAGCAACTCCCACAACAAGGTCGAGCGTCGCTAGAGCTAAAAGCAGAACTACGAGTAAGAAGTATGGATCCATAGTTGGCAAAGGTACCGGTTGTTTGAAGCGGGTAATGTTACGTTGACGTTAAAAATAAATCCCAGCCCGGTCGTCTGGCTAACTTCGCACAATGAATCAATTGAAGCATGCTGCAAGCTTGTACCTTCAGCAGCACGCCGACCAGCCCGTGCACTGGAATGAATGGGGCAACGAAGCGCTTGATAGCGCTGCCGCTAAGGGTCATTGGCTTTTGGTTTCAATAGGTTATTCGACGTGCCATTGGTGCCATGTGATGGCGCACGAGGTATTTGAAGATTCTGAGGTCGCTGCCTACCTCAACACCCACTTTACCAGCATTAAAGTGGATCGCGAGGAGCGCACCGACCTAGACCATGCCTACATGGCGGCGTCACTCGCGATGACGGGTCAAGGCGGCTGGCCGCTCAACGCGGTGTGCTTGCCCGACGGGCGCCCGGTGTGGACCTGCACGTACCTGCCCAAAGAGCGGTTCCTTCAGGCCTTGGTGGAACTGAACGCCCTGAAGCAGACCCATTCGCTGCGCGCCGAAGATTACGCTGAAGAGATTCATCAGGCCATTCAGGAGGCCCATCGGAATCCGGAAGGTTCGGTTGCGCTCGACCGTTTGTCAGTGCGCCTGCAAATCCCCTCCACGTGGGACGCGTTTTGGGGCGGATTTCGCGGCGCTCCCAAGTTCCCTTTGTCCAGCACTTGGTATGCGGTGTGGCGTTGGAGTTTGCTTCAGGATTGGCCTGAAGGCCGTGCGCACGTTCGTCGGACGGTAAATACCATCGCTGTTTCGGGCACCTACGACGTGGTTCGGGGCGGAATTGCGCGCTACAGTACGGATGGAGCGTGGGTGGTTCCGCACTTTGAAAAAATGCTGTACGACAGCGCGCAATTTGCCTCCTTATGCGCGGCGGTCGACAGCCATTTGGCCCGGACCTGCCTAGAGGAAACCTTAGTGTTTCTGGAGCGCGACCTCTTGCGGGCGGATGGGCTCTTTGCTGCAGCTCTGGATGCTGACCACCCCGACGGAGAGGGACGCCACAGCACCTGGACCGACGCCGAACTCGAAGATGCTTTGGGCCGTTCCGACGCTGAGGTTTGGCGCACACATCTTGAGCGCGAAAGCCGCGTACACGAAGGGGGCTGGGTACTCGCATTCGGGCCCGCGGGCGGAACTGATCCGCGCCACCTATCCGGATTCGCCGCACTGCGCGCTGCGGGCCTGTGCCGCCCCCTGCCTACGCTAGACCCCAAGTGCATTATGGGCTGGAATGCCCTTGCCGTAACCGCCTTTGCCGACGGAGCCCAATTGAGCGGTTTGCCTTCAGATATCGAACGCCTTCGGCGCCTCGCTTCGGCGCACGCAGCAACTTTTGGCACCGGCAGCATTCACGTCCACTACCCCGACGGCCGCACTTCAGGCCCCGCCTTTCTTGACGACATGGCGTACAGCGTGTACATGGCCATTCGCTGTGGTCAAGTTCTGCTCGATCCTTGGTGGATTGTGACGGCCTCGCGCTGGTTTGAACGCAGTATCGCCGAATTTTTTCGCGGCGGAACCGCGTGCTACGCGGTTGAAACGCCTGACGCGGCTGCTTTTGCCACTCCGCTCGGATGGGACGACGACGTGCTGCCGAATCCACGAGCCGTGTGGGCCGAATGTGGTTTGATCCTTGGCCACCTGCTCGGACGGCAAGAATGGATCGACTGGTCTGCACAGATGATCCGGCAAGGTCTTGAAATGTCCCGCAGCACCCCATCGCGGCACTGCTCGTGGTTGGCCCTTTCAGAGCTCACCGGACCCGAAACCGAACACTGGCTCATTGCCCCTGGTGGCACGCTGGGCCCTCGACCGATTGCTACATCGCCCCTATGGGGCCCTATGGAGCGCGAAGCATCCGTTTATGCCCAGCTCTGCCGAATGGACGCCTGTACTTTGGTCGCTGCAACTTCAAACGATTTCAATAATGGCCCTAACCCATTCAAATCCCCTGAATAAATGCCCCTGGTGCCTTGGCGACCCCGTCATGGAAGCCTACCACGACCGCGAGTGGGGCGTACCGGTGACCACCGACCATGGGATGTTTGAGCACCTCGTGCTCGAAGGCTTTCAGTCTGGCCTCTCTTGGCGCACCGTGCTGCACAAGCGCGAGGCGTTTCACGTGGCACTGCACGGATTTGACGCAGAATCTCTGCTGCGCTTTTCCGCCACCGAACGTGAGGCCTTCTTGGCCAACCCTCAGGTCATTCGGAACCGGCTCAAGCTCGACGCCGCCCTGCATAATGCCCAAACCTTAGTCGCATTTCGCGACCGACACGGCAAAGGTTTTGCCGACTACCTCTGGGAATTTGTGGGCGGAACTCCGCTCGATGGAGCACGCGAAGGTTCATGGCCCGCTACCACGAAGGAATCGGACGAGCTGTCCAAGGCATTGAAGTCCGAGGGATTCAAATTCATTGGGTCCACCACCCTGTACGCCCACATGCAAGCGACCGGATTAATCAACGACCACTGGGTGAGTTGCCCCCGATACCGCGAGGTCAAAGCGCTTGCCCAAACATTTTGAGGTAGCGCGGTTCCCACGTCGCGAGGTGCTGTGCCGCCGATGACCTTAGAGCTCCCGCAAGGGCATGCCGCGCACGGGCGTAGCGCACGCCACTGTCGTGCAACTGCGGCCAGTGCTCGAGTACTTTCTCGACTCCGTCTCCCCCAGCGAGGCCGGCGGGACGTGTGGACCAGGTGGGGTCAATTACCTCCGCGAGGTCGGCAGACGAGCGCTGGCCGTCAGGATGGAACCATGCAGAATACACCTCACTACGGCGGGCGTCCATGGCCGACCAAATGGGCAATTCTGACGGAACCGCCTCCCGAACTGCTTCGGCGATGAGTTCAAGTGAATCGACTCCGTAGCAGGGGATGCCCCACGGCAAGGCTAAGCCCTTTGCCGCGGCCAAACCGATGCGGAGCCCGGTGTACGATCCAGGCCCCTGTGCTGCGGCAATTCCCGACAGATCACGAACACGCAGGCCCGCATCTGAAAGCACAGTTTGAATCATGGGGTTCAAGGCCTCGGCGTGCCGGTAGCCCTTGGGATCGAGTTCCTCGTGTTCCGCCACAATTACCCCGTCGAGGGCCACTGCAACACTGCAGAGCCTTGAAGAGGTCTCAATGAGCAGGAGAGCGGGCATTACTCCCCTTTGCTGCGCTCCACGACGTCACCGTCCTCGAGCTTGCGCGAAACCGCCTCAAAGGGGCCGCGTACGACTTCTTCGCCGCCTTTTAGTCCGGTGACGACTTGGATGTAGTCCTCATCTTGGATTCCGGTGGTGACTCGGACCTGGCGAACCTTGCCCTCGTTCCACACAAACACCACTTCAACGGGGTCGGTCTGGGTTGAATCACTGCGCAATGCCACCGCCTCAACGGGCACTGACGGAACTCCTTTTTCAATCTTCGTTCGCACGTCAACCGTAGCAGTCATTCCGCTGCGAAGGGGCTGCTCGCCGTATTCCTTTACCAGTGAAGCGTAGCTTGCCGGGTCGACCTCAAGGGTCACCTTAAAATTGGTCACTTGGTTGACACCCGCGGCTGCATTGACATTGGCCGCATTGCGAACTTCTGTGACTACGGCCTTGAACTTGTGACCCAAAAAGGCGTCGACCTTAACGTCTGCGGAATCGCCTACGTTAATTCGCACGATGTCGTTCTCGTTGACGTCCACGACGACTTCCATGCGCCTCAGGTCTGAAATCCGCATGAGGTCAGTGCCTGCCATTTGCGCAGTTCCCACAACGCGTTCGCCCAACTCGACGTTGAGGCCGGTTACGGTTCCGTCCATTGGAGCAATGAGCGAGGTACGCTTTAAGTTATCCCGTGCCTCTTTTAATGAATTCTCAGCGGACTTTACCTGGAATTCCGCAGACTTCACGGCAAGTTCAGCTACTTGAAAGGCGCGCTGCGCGGTTTCCCACTCTGCCTTTGAAAGGACGTTTTGATTAAACAATCCTTGGTTGCGCTGGTAGGCCGCAGTCACCTCGACCAACTGTGCCTTCGCCTGCATCAGGCCTGATTTTGATTGATTGACCAGCGCCTCAGTACGACCAACGGCAGACTGGTAAAGGTCCGGATTAATGCGTGCAAGAAGTTGCCCCCGTCGCACGGATTGCCCCTCCACAACGGCCAACTCAATGATTTCACCACTGACTTCAGGAGAAATTTTAACCTCGACGGCTGGTTGAATCCGTCCTGACGCGCTGACCGTTTCAACAATGCTTCTCGGCTCGACCTTCGTGAGCTCCACCGAAACCATTTCGTCCGATTGTCCCCACCAGCCTTGCTTTTTGCCGACGACTCCGACGACTAGTGCCAGTGCGGCCGCGCCGCCAATCCACCAAATTCGTTGCTTCTTATTCATAGTTCAAGGGGATTATTGAGATAGAACTCTACCACGTAGTTTTTAAATTGACTGTCGTACAAGGCCCGAACGCGGTTTGACGCCGCAGCCAGGTAGTTATTTTTTATGGACACAAAATCGTAGACATTGAGTCCACCTTGATCAAATCGGATTTGTGCATCTTGATAGGCCCGTTCTGCGGAGCGCTCCGAAGCCATGCTAGCGTCGTACTGCTTCCACGCGGCCGCTGCGTCGGCATGAGCTCGCTCAATGCTCTGGCGGTACGTGTCGCGTTGCTGCATCACCTGAAGCTCCGCATTTTCTTCAGCAAGCTGTGCGCGCTTCACCGCATTCGCGATTCGGAACCCATTGAATAAAGGCACCGACAGGTTTAATCCGACAAACTGACGCACGTTTTCGCGAAGCTGGTCTTCAAAGGTGAATTCTCCGAACAACGGCGTATTCACTAGTGTGTATACCGGAATCTCATTAACGCCATCCAACCAGAATCCGACAGGGAGTATTTGAGGATTGGTTCCGAGGTACTTCTGAGCACGGTCTGAATAGCTAGTCGAGAATTGGCTTGAAACCGAAAGTGTCGGTACGCGCGCGCCCTGCGCTCGCTTGACCGCGTAGTGGCTCGCCATGAGCTGGTGTTCGGCAGCCCGCACTGCCGGCTGCTTAGCCACCGAGGCCGTGTAGATCGATTGAGGGCTGAGTGCCATTACCGCGCTCGGTGCGGTCGGCAAATTCTCGGGGCGCTGAAGCACTAATTCCATGTCGCCACTCAACCCAAGAAGCTGTTTGAGCACCAACTGAGCAAACTGAAGTTGGTTTTCAGATGCGATTACACGCTGCGCATCTACAGCCCACTGCGCCTCAACTGATAGGTATTCGTTGGGCGCAATCGCACCGGCATTCAGAAGTTTTTGACTGCGATCTTTTTGGCGTTCAGAGGTCGTGAGCTGCTCTTGGGCAATCCGAAGTGATTCGTCGGCGAGGAGCACCGCCAAAAACTGCGACGCCGTGTTCAATGCCACCGCATTGCGCGCGTCATCAAGCTGGGCGGCGGCAAGCGCCACCTGAACTTGGCTTTGGCGAAATGCGTTCCACGACTGAAATCCATCAAACAAGGTCCACTGCGCCGAAACAGAACCGCTTGCCGTGGACAAATTATTTCGGTTTACCTCATTGGTTACCGGGTCAATGCTCAAACCTGAGTTCCAAAAGTTTCCGGCGCCCGCATTTACCGACGGTAGCAGTCCGCCAAAATTGGCTAGCCGGTCAGACTCGGCCGCCTTGACGTTATTGGCCGCCTGGCGCACGCTAAACTGGTATTCAAGTGCCTGATTGACACAATCTTGAAGCGTCCAGGTTTCGCGTTCTGTACCAGATTGTGCATAAAGTTCTGCTCCGCCAATCCACAGACTGAGGGTCGCAACGATGAGTGAGTTCAAGCGCATGCCCGGAATTTTGCAAATACCGTGCAAAATAACCCTAAAGGGTGGCAGATTTCTTTTTTTGGCTCCGGTACCATGCAATTCCCACAGCTGCCATGATGAGGTATGGGAAGACCATGAGGTACAAAATTCCGGAATTGAGGCCCGAGGCCTCCGTTGAACCGGCGGCTTGACCTGATTCTGCGGTCGCCTTACACATTGCGCACTGGGCCCACGTCGACAAGGACATGAAGATGGCGAGTACGAGCATTACAAACTTTCTCATTGCGGGTAGTATGGGGCCATGAAAAGGTACACAAGTACACCGGTAACGGCCACATACAGCCACACGGGAAAGGTCCATTTCACCCACTTCTTGTGCGCAGCAATCTGATTGTTCAGAGCACGGTATATGCTGAACATCGCCATAGGTAGCACTGGAACACTAAGCACAATGTGGCTAATCAAAATGAAAAAGTACAGGGGGCGAATCCATCCTTCGCCTCCAAACTTCGCATCTGGATTCGACAGGTGGCTCACTACATAGCTCACCAGAAAAACGGCAGACAGCGTAAACGCTGACAAATTGGCAAGTCGGTGCGCGGCTACGTTTTTGGTTTTGATCATTCCAAATCCTACAAGCAAGAGTACTGCAGTCGATCCGTTCAAAATGGCGTGAAAGAAGGGCAGGCTTCGCACATTGGCATTGCCCCATTGAATCTTCCAATCTTCAGGTAGTAAAAAAAGTAAAGCCACCGCGATGGGAACCACCACAGACAATCCCACGATCAGGGGTACAAAAACGCGGTCACGCGGGTGGTTGGCTGTGCTCATTTGCCCATTTTTTGCTGGCGGTACTCTTTGACTAAAACACGCAAGTCCTCGACAAGTTCATCCACTTGAACGGGTTGTGACACATCGTAAGCTCCGAGAATTTGGTTCTGATCGTCAAGTCGTGTGCGAATGTCACCGTTCCAGTCGATAATTACTGCCGACTGTGAGTGGGTGTAGCCTCCCTCTGCGGCAGAATCCTTCATAGCCGTTAGAAAGTAAGCCTGAGCAAGTTGGTAAATGGTCTCGCGATCGCCGGTAATAAAGTGCCACTTTTGGCTTCCGCCCACGTCAAATCGCTGCTTGTAGGCCTCGAGTACAGGAGGCGTATCGGTTTCGGGGTCAATGCTGTAACTCACAAATACCACGTCCTTAAACGCGAACATTCGGTCGTGAGCCTGCTTCAAGTGAAAGTTCATTGCGGGGCAGATCGTGGGGCAGCTTGAAAAAAAGAAACTAACCACAGCGATTTTACCGTCTAGGCTATCTGCAGACCACGGCTGGCCTGTGGACTGGATTAAATGAAAATCTCTCAGGGGATGCCCCTTGGCTGTCGGACCTTGACCGATGTTCTCAAGGGTACGAAAGTTTACGGCTCCACTAATGAGTAGCGAGCCCAAGTACATGGAAACCGGCAGCAGGAGCAGTGCCGCCAAGATCAGTTTTTTGGCGACGGGGTTGGCCATGTTAGTATCCGAATACCTTAACGCCCTCGTACAATGTAATGAAGGTGAGGTACGGAATCAGGATTAGTACAGGCAAGTAGATCGACATGCGCAACGTAGCATCCTCGTACTTCAAGTGCATGAAGTACTGAACGATGTACCCGGCCTTCACCAAGGTAAGTCCAATGAAAATCAAATTTAGAATGCTGGTTCCGGCAACCTCGTGCAGTAACGCCGAAGGCTTAATGATGCCCAAAGCAACCTCAACGCCCGTGACGATGAGTAGCAGCCAAAATACGTTCCAGATCCAACGAGTTCCTGAGGGAGAATGTGCGTCTGCCATGATTACACGAGGTAAAAGAAGGTGAATACAAATACCCAAACAAGGTCGACAAAGTGCCAGTAGAGACCGACCTTTTCAACCATTAGGTAACTCTTGCGGCGCTCATAGGTGCCAAGAAGCGTGTTGTAGAACACGATGATGTTCAAAATCACACCTGAGAACACGTGGAATCCGTGGAAACCAGTAATAAAGAAGAAGAAGTTGGCAAACTGCTTCTGACCGTATTCGTTGCGCTTCATATTGGCACCCTGTACCACTTCAGCGTTCGCAAGAGATGCCACAGACTGAGCGCGTGAAAGCTGCTCGTGACCCTTGCCTGGAGACTGGAGCACCACACCGTCATTCTCGGCAAATGCCTGCTGGACTTCGAACATTGTAAACGTCTCGTGGTGGTTGGAGGCATGACCTGCTTCTCCATGCACCAACTGGCTCAATGAAAGCACCTCGCCCGTTTCGGCGTCTGCTACCTTAAGAACTCGTCCGTCAGCTAATTCGATAGCTCCTTTGTCACCAACAATAAAGTGGTACCACTCCCAAGCCTGTGAGCCCAAAAAGATGAATCCGCCCACAATCGTGGCAATCATCCACCAGCCCACTGCGCCTTGCTTACGCTCGTGGCCCGCATTCACAGCTAACACCATGGTTACCGACGACATGATGAGAATAAACGTCATCAAGGCCACGTACAAAAGAGGTTGGTTGCCTTCGATACCCGGGAAGTGGGTAAAGACATCTTCTGCGACCGGCCAGGTCTTTTCGTTCGCAAAGCGCATGAATCCATACGCTGTTAAGAAACCCGAGAATGTGAGGGCATCAGAGATGAGGAAGTACCACATCATCATTTTGCCGTATTCGGCTTTCATCGGCTCGTTGCCTCCGGACCAAGTTCCTGTCGCAGCTGGTTGTGCCATGTAGTTAGGGGATTGTCAGTTTTGGGGTCGCGCAAAATTAGCGCAGGATGAGCAAAAACCCGAGCAGGTACATCCAAAGAAATCCGAGGAAGTGCCAAAATTGGGCTCCGAGGGTAAAGCGAAGAACTTTGGCACCGACATAGTAGCCCTTAGATGTGCGAATAAGCATAAGACTAAGGACCAAAATACCGGCGAGGACGTGCAGCCAGTGAAACCATGTAATGACATACAGCCAGCTGGCCTCAGGCTTGCTCCCTTCACCGGTAAAGTAGATTTTTTGGTCAATCAGATCAGCCCACCCCATCACTTGAAAAATGGCAAACAAAATTCCGAGAACAAGCACGGACGCCACGGCGACCAGAGGGCGCGTTCCGGCAGAAATCTTCTTTTGCGCATTGCGCAGTACGACGCTTGAAAGCAAAACTGATAAAGTGCTGAAATAAAACCAGTTAGGTAGTTCGATAGTCTGCCAATTGTTCGCAGCCACCAGCGAGGAGCGAGCTACGACGTAGCCAGAAGTAAGGCCGGCGAAGGCCATGCCGATGCTGGCGAGTCCGAGGTACAGCAGTGGCCGAGATGCTTTTTGTTGGGGAGTGAGTTCCATAATCTTACTGAATGAACCGATCTACCACCCATAAGGTTTGTACGAGCGGTAGGTAGCGGATAGTGCTAAACATGAGCGCGCGCGCCGAGGCGTCATCTGCGCGTCGAAAGTGCTGCACGGCGTGGTACATCACGTCAAGTCCGAGGACGCCCGTGGCGATGGATGCCCAAAGTGAAGTTGTGAGGGTTCCGGCCAGCCCGAATGCGGGAAGTAGCGAAATTAGCACCATCCATAACGCATAAAATACGGTCATTCGGGTGGCCAATCGATCCTTGATGCGGTTGGGCAAGAGATAGTATCCGGCTTTGGCGTAGTCGTCATATGCCAGCCAAGCAATCGCCCAAAAGTGAGGAAATTGCCACACAAACTGGTAGGCAAAAAGCACACCCGGCTCAAGTCCAAACGAACCTGTAGCCGCGACCCACCCAAGCATGAAGGGAATGGCGCCCGGAATGGCTCCGACCAGCACAGCCCAAGGCGATTTCGCTTTGAGTGGCGTGTAAATGAGGACGTAAAGCAGCAAGCTGAGGGCACCAAAAGCTGCCGTTTTAAGGTTGAGCAGCGCGAGTGCGGCAATGCCTGCAATTCCGAAGGCAAAGGCCCACACGAGCGCCCGCGTTTGGGTCATGCGCCCTGAGGGCAATGGTCGGTTTTGGGTGCGCCCCATGAGGCCGTCCTGATCGATTTCCCAAACCTGATTGAAGGCGTTACTTGAACCAACCACAGCAAAACCGCCCAGTGTGAGAAGGATGAGTTCGGTCCAATGCACCTCAGGCGCGCCGAGCAGGTAGCCCGCCACGGCAGAGATTACGACCGAAAAGGCCAGGCGAAATTTGAGCAAAAGCCCGAGGTCACGCATCCCCACAAAGATACGGGGCAGCGCAAGCAAGGAAGGGGGGATTCAGTAAGTTTTCTTTGTTGTAGCACAAAGGCGATCCGCGGCGAAATCCAAGCTCTGGGTGGGGCACGAGCTCATAGAGTTCCATTCCGGCCCCGCGCAGTACGGCATGGCCTGCAGCGGTATCCCATTCCATGGTCGGAGCTGCGCGCGGGTATGCGTGTGCGCGACCCTCTGCGACCAGACCGATTTTGAGCGAAGAGCCCATACTCACGCGCTGAATGCTGCCGTGCGAAGCTTCCCATCGGGCGATAAGTGCCTCGGTCTCAGGAGTTGAATGCGACCGACTCGCTACCACCGTCACAGCATCTGGAAGGCGCGCAGGCAAGTGCTGGGCATGGGCCCACAGTTCATCCCAGGTCACTCGGATCATGGACTTGCGTGCGCCAAGGCCTTCACCGCCAGCGTACAACCAGCCGAGCACCGGAGCATAGACGATTCCAAAAATTGGAGCCCCGTGGTGTACTAAGGCGACGTTCACAGTGAATTCACCGTTTCGCTTAATAAACTCTTTGGTTCCGTCGAGCGGATCGACCACCCAAAACGTATCCCATGCGCTACGCTCTGCAAATGGAATGCTCCTCCCCTCTTCGCTCAGGACAGGGAAACCGGCCGCTGTGAGCACCGGATCGAGGATGGCGTGTGCCGCGTGGTCTGCGGCCGTCACTGGGCTGTTGTCGGATTTCACTTCGACATTCATGTCTTTGTGCCCTTCGTAGACGTCGAGAATGGCATCCGCAGCGCGGTAGCAGGCTTCGAGGACGCTTGGGCCCCAGGAATCAAAAGAAGTCATGAATTCGCAGAAATAAAAAACCCCGGGAAACCCGGGGCTGATTGGTTCGGATCCAGATTACTGGAGACGTGCGTTAATCGGCAGCGTGTAGCTCATTTTAACCGGACGTCCACCCACTTTGGCGGGGGCCATTTTCGGGAGCATGCGGACTACGCGAAGAGCCTCTTCGTCAAGTAGCTTGTCTACCCCACGGTCGACTTTCACGTTGGTCACTTTGCCATCTTTGTCAATGACAAATGAGACCCATACTTTGCCTTGAATACCCATTTGCTTGGCCATCTCGGGGAACTCGAAATTCTTGCCGATAAACTGACGTGCCTTAAGGTTGAAGCAATTGAATCGCTCGTCTTCGGTAGGCAAGTTTTCACAGCCGGGGAATACAGGACGGTTTTCTACGTTTACGAAGCTGAAGACTTCTTCTTCAGTTTGAACTTCCATGATCTCAATTTCAGAGTCATCGTCAATCTCTGTAGATACCAGATCCATTTCAACGATGTCAATCTTGTCATCGACAATTTTGAATTCAAGGCTCGGAGCTGGAGGAGGAGGCGGCGGAGGCGGCGTGTTGCGGTTGGTGACGATCATCTCTTCGTCTTCCAAAACGCCTTCAAGCGTGCCCAAATCAATGGGTCCCGTCTCGTACGTCTTCCATTCAAACGCCATCCAAGTCAGCCCGAGAGCAATCACAAGACCAAGCTGCAGAAAGAGCCCCTTGCGAGCGTCG
>CAIJMB010000181.1 GCA_903821715.1 uncultured Flavobacteriales bacterium | reverse complement strand
TTTATGACCTAGAGGCGACTCCGGTCAAAGACCAGGGACGCTCGGGTACCTGCTGGAGCTATTCGGCCACCGGATTCCTCGAGTCTGAACTGGTGCGCATGGGCAAGCCGGCCATCGACATCTCTGAGATGTACACGGTGCGCACGGTCTACCAAGACAAAGCCGAGAAGTACGTCCGCCTGCACGGCTCGCTCAACTATGCCCAAGGCGGCGCCTGTCCCGACCTGTTTTATGTGATTGACCGCTACGGCGCTGTTCCGCAGTCCGCCTACGCAGGCCTCAACTACGGAACCGAGGGCAACGACCACGACGAGCTAGAGGCCGCCCTCAAAGGCATCGTCGACGCGGTGGTGAATAAAAATTCCGGAACCGTGACCACCGCGTGGCACACGGGCTTCACCGGATACCTCGACGCCTACCTCGGCGCTGAACCCACCTCGTTCACCTTTGAAGGCAAGCAGTACACACCGCGCAGCTTCGCTGACAAGTTCCTCGGAATCAACGTCAAAGACTACGTTCAACTCACCAGCTTCACCCACCACCCCTTTGGTTCGTGGTTTGCCGTTGAGGTCCCCGACAACTGGACGTGGGGCACGTCGTACAACGTTCCGCTCGAGGACATGATGGCGACCATTGACTACGCGTTGGCTAACGGTTTCACCATCGCTTGGGCAACCGACGTATCAGAAAAAGGATTTTCGCTGAACAACGGAGTCGCCGTGTGGCCCGCCAAAAAGTGGTCAGATATGAGTGCTGAAGAGAAAAACGCAGTGTTCACCGGTCCGCACGAAGAGGCTGTGGTGACACAGGCGTCGCGCCAAGCGGCATTCGACAACTACGAAACCCAAGACGACCACGGAATGCAAATCGTCGGAAAGGTCAAAGACCAGTCAGGCGCTTCGTACTACATCGTGAAAAACTCGTGGGGTCCGCGCAAAAACGCCTACCGCGAAGGCTACATCTACGCGTCTGAAGCGTTTGTACGTGCTAAGACCATTTCGATCATGCTGCACAAAGACGGTTTGCCCAAGGCCACTAAGAAGGCCGCTGGGCTCTAAGCCTCACGTTTCTTCAGAATCCCGGTTCCGGCTCCGTGCCTGGACCGGGATTTGTCGTTTACATCCGATCGGGGGCCTCGATTCCCAGCATTTCAAGCGCTCGGCGAAGGGCACTGGCGGTGGTTCTGCACAATTCTACGCGAAAGGCCACGAGGGCATCAGACTCGGCGTTGAGAATGGGATTTGACTGGTAAAACGCGTTAAACGCTTTAGCTACGTCGTAGGCAAATTGGGCGACAACGGCCGGACTGTAGTTTCGTGCCGCCTGCTGAACCGCTTCGGGAAAGCGATCCAGCGTTTGAATGAGCTCTTTACTGCGTTCATCGACCGCTATATCTGACCATGACCACGCTGTCGAGCGCCCCTCGGCCTTGCGCAAGATGCTCTTGATCCGAGCGTGGCTGTACTGAATGAACGGACCAGTGTGGCCGTTGAAGTCAATGGACTCTTCAGGGTTGAACACCATGCGCTTGCGCGGATCCACCTTCAAAATGAAGTACTTGAGGGCTCCGTGGCCCAAAACACGGTAGAGCTGAGCCTTTTCGGCCTCGCCAAGTCCCTCGGTCTTGCCGAGCTCTTCGCTCAGAGCGCGGGCTGTGGACTCCATTTCGTCGAGCAGGTCGTCGGCATCGACGACGGTGCCTTCGCGCGACTTCATTTTGCCGCTGGGCAAGTCCACCATGCCGTAGCTCAAGTGGAAGAGCTGGTCGGCCCAAGCGTAGCCCAACTTTTTAAGGATCAAGAACAGCACTCTAAAGTGGTAGTCCTGCTCGTTGCCCACCACGTACGTGAGGCGGTCGATCGAGAAGTCCTTAAAGCGTTGAATCGCAGTCCCGATGTCTTGGGTCATATAAACTGAGGTTCCGTCGCGGCGCAGCACCAGTTTCTCGTCAAGGCCGTCCTCGCGCAAGTCAATCCACACCGAGCCGTCGTCCCGACGGTAGAACACGGCGCGCGCCAATCCCTCTTCAATGTCTTGCTTGCCCAGCACGTAGGTGTCGGACTCGTAGTAGTTGCGGTCAAAGCGCACGCCCAGACGGCTGTAGGTCTGGTTGAATCCGTCGTACACCCATCCGTTCATTGTCGCCCACAAGTTGCGCACCTCGGAATCGCCGGCTTCCCACTGGCGGAGCATTTCTTGAACCTCGAGCATGCACGGAGCCTGCGCCTTAGCCGCTTCTTCATCAAGGCCTTGGGCCATAAGTTCGCGCACTTGGCTCCGGTACTCCTGGTCAAAACGGACGTAAAAATCGCCGACAAGATGGTCGCCTTTTTTGCCTGCGGAATCAGGAGTGATTCCGCCCCCGAACTGCTGCCACGCCCACATGCTCTTGCAAATGTGCACGCCGCGGTCGTTGACAATCTGAACCTGAACCACGTTGCGGCCGCTGGCCTCGAGGATGCGGCTCACACTGTGCCCGAGCAAAATATTGCGCACGTGTCCGAGGTGGAGCGGCTTATTGGTATTGGGGCTGCTGAATTCCACCATCGCCGCGGGGGCGTTCGGATCCACGGGCGTGGTGCCCCAGGCATCCGCGCTTCGAATGGCGTCGAAGCGGGCCTGAATTTGGTCGGAACTCAGTACAATGTTCAAGAAACCCTGCACTGCATTGAAGCTGGATACCAACGGGGAGGCTGCCTGAAGTGCCTCGCCGATTTCGCGTGCTGTGTCCACGGGGGATTTGCGGCTCAACTTGAGAAACGGAAAAACCACCAGCGTGGCATCGCCCTCAAAATCCTTGCGGGTCGGTTGAAGTTCGACGGGGCCATCCCATCCGTATAAATCGTTCAAGACCGTCGAAACGGCCGAAAGTACCACGTCAGCCATGATGATTAAAGAAGGTTACGTCGGCTCAACCGCTCCTGAAGGCGGTACACCGTGTTTTGCAAAAGGCGGAACGCAGTGGTTCCCATCGCGTTGCCTCCCTTGTCGAGCAAGGGATTGATTTCGGTGAATTCCATGCACCGCACCAGCTGAGCGTCCGCAAACAATTCAAGTAGTTGTTTGGCCTCCGACTCGTCGAAGCCACCGGCTACCGGCGTGCCGGTTCCGACCGAAACCGTCGGATCCATGGAATCCACGTCAAACGAAACATAGACCATGTCGCAGTCCTTCATCTGTTCCATGACGCGCTTGACCACGGTTGCGATTCCAAGCTCGCGGACCTCAGGTACACGAAACACGGTCATACCGTACTTAGCGATGAGCGCGTCTTCAGGAGTTTCCGTGCTGCGAAGCCCGATGAAGGCAACGTCTTCAGGGCGAACGCGCTGGGGGTGACCCTTGAGCTTAGTCCAGGCGTCACGGGTGACGGGGCTCGGATCATTGATCTTGCACTCGAGGTTGTCCTCGCCGATGGCGGTAGCGAGCGGCATGCCGTGCATATTGCCCGACGGAGACGTATATGGGGAATGTAAGTCGGCGTGCGCATCGATCCACACCACTCCCAATCGGGTAAGCGGAAACGCTTGCTTGATGCCGGCAATGGTTCCGCCCGCGTTGGAGTGGTCACCGCTTAGTACGAGTGGGAACTGACCGTCATCGAGCGTTTCTGCCACTACGGCCGAAATGCGGCGGTACATCCGAACGATTCCTCGAATACGCTTGCCGTAGGGCGTCTCAGGATGCCGGTACAGAAGCGCATTGTTGGTTTGCACTTTTCGGGGCTGGACCGCGCGAAAGAACTTGGGTTGGATGCTGAACGAGGCACTGCGAATGGCCGCGTAGCCAAGGCTTGAACCTCGGGTTCCCGCTCCCAATTCTGACATGGCCGTGATTAACTGCAGCATGGGCCAAAGGTAGGAATTGGCCTACCTTTGGGCATAGTCCATGGCCCGAAGCACAAAAAACTCTCCTGCTCTTCGCGTTACCGACCTCAAAGAGGCGTGGCGCGACCTTTCTGAAAGCCCATCCCTGCGCGCTGCGCTGGGCTTATTTGTATTGTTTGTCGGCCTTCTGGGTTTTATCGCAAGCGCCTCTACGTTAGGTACTTGGACAGCAGATTACAGTGCCATGGAGCTCGGATTCAGCCAAGTCGTTGCC
>CAIJMB010000180.1 GCA_903821715.1 uncultured Flavobacteriales bacterium | reverse complement strand
TGGCAATGGTCAGCACTGATTCGTCGAGTGCAATAGAGTCACCTTCGTTCTTTAGCCATTGGGTAATGGTGGCTTCGGCTACAGATTCGCCCATTTTGGGCATCGTCAATTCAAACATGGTCAGTTGGGTTGTTCGGCAAATTTACGGCACAGGTTGCCGGCGCAGAAGAGCATAAACGTCTAAATCCGCGTGCCAACGGCTCGCGTAGCGTCGGTCGGCTTCGTGGTCCCATTCCGCAACCCCGCTCGGCGTCACATGCGGAACCACTCCCGACTTGAGCGGACTCAGTCCCATGGCAGAGCTGGTGTAGCCGACCCATGTTTTGGTTCCGGTCCACACCGAGGGCAGCCCAGTAACCAGCCGACGGCCCTGCGGATGCAGCACGAGCAAGGGGCTCAGCAGGGTCACGACCACCGTGATCGCAGCGTGAAGTAGTGCGCGGCTTCGGCGCACTAAGGGCTTATCGAGCTCAGGGATCGCAGCATCAGAAGCAAGCCTGCGGTCGTCACTTCCCAAGGTCCATTGGGGGTAGATCATTCGAAAGCGGATTCCTTGACCGCGATGGGTGATCATGAGGTCGATGCTGCGGCGAAAGGGGATTCCGCCTTGGGAGTGAATGGCCACCACGGCGGGGCGAAAAAGGTTTATGCCTGATTCAATTTTGGCGTCGAGGGGCAAGTCCGTGTCGGTGGAATGGGGGTCGGAATGTGCGGTCGGTGCAGGTCGGCCGACGTGCACGGTTCCGTGGCGAAGGAGGCCGCGGTTCCGAAGTCCAATGGCAATCCGAAGTACCCGAGAAGCCATAGAGGCCGCCGCAAAAAGAAGGGATGAGAGGAGGACGAGTGCCCGCGAGAACCGCCAGTCCAAGGGTAGGAGGGCGTAGCCAACCAGTAGCGTGAGTGTCGCCAAAAAGCTGCTTGAAAACCAGCGACGGAGGGTTCCGCGTGCGCCACCCAGGGCGGTGTGTACGGCGAACCAGGTCAGCGTGTAGGCCGGAAGCACGATCCATCGGTAGGCGATGGGGTAGGCTCCGCCCTCTATGTAGCGGTGCGAACGTTCCCAGTAGCTGGTGGCCGACTCGGCCAAGAAGTAGCCCAACGCGAGGTCGAAAAGTAGCGGGAGCACGACGGCGGCCCAACGCTGCACCACGGTAGAGGTGGCCTTGGCGTAGATTCCGAAGCGAATGAGCGCGCTGAATGCCGCGGCACGGCCGGCGAAGTGCGTGCGGGCAAAGATGTCCATGGCCTCGTGAAAGGTTTTGACGTACTTCCAGGTGGCATGCTTGGTCGACTCGCCTTTGTAGTGAATGATGGGCGAGGTCGCGAGGTAGTGGTTCTGCCAACCCGCCTTTTGAATGCGGTAGCTCAGGTCGATGTCTTCGCCGTACATAAAATAGGCCTCGTCAAAGCCGCCGAGCTGGTCGAGAATGGGCTTGCGCACCAACATCCAGGCTCCGCAGTGGACGTCGACTTCGGCGTTTTGGTCCTCGGGGAGGTGGCCCAGGTAGTAGCGGGCGAATCGGGGGCTGCGCGGAAAAAGACTGCTCAATCCGAGTAGTCGGTAGAGGGCCACGCTCGGGGTGGGCAGTGCGCGTTTGGATTCGGGGAGGAATTCGCCCGTTCCGTCGATCATGCGGCACCCGAGGGATCCGACTTCGGGGTGGGCGGCGAGGTAGGCTAACGCCGTGGCGAAGTTGTCTTCAGGCACCACCGTGTCGGGGTTGAGGTAGAGCACGACATCACCGGTGGCTTCGCGCAGGGCGAGGTTGTTGGCGCGTCCGAATCCGAGGTTGGTGGGGGATGAAATCCATCGAACCTCAGGGAACTGCGCAGGGATCCACTCGCCGCTTTGGTCGGTGGACGCGTTGTCGACCACGATGACTTCGACGTCAAGACCGCGCGATGCAGCCTGCACCGAACGCAAGCATTGGTCAAGAAAGGCCTTGACGTTGTAGTTGACAATGAGGACCGAAAGGCGCACGCGGTGAAGTTAGCCCTTAATAGTTTGCTCGTAGGGAACGCGCTGCTCGACCGCGCGGCTTAGGGTGCGTTCGTCGGCGTATTCCAAAGCATCGCCGACGGGGAGTCCGCGCGCCATCACCGTCAGGTTGACTCCCAGGGGCTGAAGGCGGCGGTAGAGGTAGAATGCGGTGGTGTCGCCCTCCATGGTCGTGCTCAGCGCAAATAAAACCTCAGTGATGCCTTCGGCTGCAACGCGTTCCACAAGGTGGTCGATGCTGAGGTCGCCGGGCCCCATTCCGTCCATGGGCGAAATGAGTCCGCCCAGCACGTGGTAGCGACCCCGAAAGGCTTGGGTATTTTCAAGGGCGAGCACGTCGCGAACGTCTTCGACCACACACAAAGTCAATGCATCGCGGCGACCGTCGGCGCAAATGCTACAGATTGGCGTATCGCTCAGCGAATGGCACTGGCTGCAGAGCGTGGTCTGCTCGGCGAGGTTGTGAATCGCATCTGCAAGCTGTAGCATGCGGTCGTCGCCTTGCTGGATTAAATGCAGCGCGAGACGCAGTGCGGACCTTCGTCCAATGCCCGGAAGTCGCGCTAATTCGCTCACCGCGCGCTCTAAGGCTGCCGAAGGAAGTTCCATAGTCCAAAAATACGGCATCTTTGTGCCGATGATCAACGGACCCTACCTCGTGCTCGCGGTGCTCGCGGGCTACTTCGCACTCCTCGTAGTGGTCGCTGAATGGGCAACACGCCAATCAGCGGCTGACAACACGCAATTTTTTACGGCGGGCAGGCAGAGTCCCTGGTGGCTAGTGAGTTTTGGAATGATTGGGGCTTCGTTGAGCGGGGTGACCTTTGTATCTGTTCCGGGATGGGTCGCTACGTCCCAATTCAGCTACCTCCAAATGGTGCTGGGTTATGTGGCGGGTTATGCCGTTGTTGCGTTTGTGCTTCTTCCGCTGTACTACCGCACGGCCACAACGACGATTTATGGCTACCTCGACCAGCGATTCGGAATTTCAGCGTACCGAACTGGTGCTTGGATTTTTATCGTTTCGCGTTGGGTGGGTTCTTCGCTTCGTCTGTTTTTGGTGGCGACCATACTGCATGACCTGGTTGCGAAACCCTTCGGAGTTCCATTTGGAGTGACTGTTTTGGGCGTTTTGGGATTGATTTGGTTGTATACCCATCGTGGCGGAATCCGAGCGGTGGTGGTGACCGACACCCTTCAAACCGCTGCGATGCTCGCGGTATTAATCTGGGTAATCGTAGTACTAATGGGTGAACTGGGTGTGGAGCAACCGTGGACCTGGTTGTGGGAACAGCCCGAATCTCAGTGGTTTTTTCCTGAGGCGTCAGATG